>JAJXTK010000350.1 GCA_021783935.1 Myxococcales bacterium
GATCTGTCACCGCCGCCGCCGCAGCCGGCCGCTGCGCAGAGCGAAGACAGGACAGCAGCTCTCAAGAAATGGGATCGAAACATCACGTCGGCCTCCTCGACGACTCGTGCGGACCGCGGAATCAAGGTGCGACGAAGCGCAGCCTCAATGCCACCCCGCGAGCATGCGAGCGGCTTCCCACTGGAATCGCCCCCCGGTGCCCCCCCGCAACGAATCCGTTGCTAGCGAAGCCATCACTCGTGTGATGATGGATTCGCTCTTGGCCTATGCTCCGGGCAGTTGGGGGGACCAGTCAAGGACCACCCCGTCTCATGACGGTGCGGCGGCGCTACGCGTTCCTGACAGCGAAGCGTCGGCGACCCGCTCGCCAACGAAGGACGGACTCATGCGCCTCTCTCGCGCCCTCGTTCTCCTCGGGCTCGGCTCGTATGCCGTGTCGTCCGTCGCTTGCTCGAACGATGGCCGATCGGCGGTGGGCTCCGCGCATGGCGGGCTGCAATCGGCATCGGATCGCGCCGACGCCTCGGTGGTCGAGCCTCCGCGCGAGCCGCTGCGGATCGTCGAAGCTCTGCGGGCGCACCCGTTCGGGCTGCCGGGCGCACGCGCGTCCGCGTCGTTCGTCTCGCGGGGCAGCGCGCTGGCGATCAAGCGATCGGCGCACCCCGAGACCGACGCGCTCGAGGTGATTCCGCCTTTGCGCGCGGACGCCGCGATGCACCTCGCGGTGGAGGGACACGACGGGCTCTGGCTCGAGGTGACGGCGACCGACGTGCGCCCCGTCGCCGAGTCGCTGGTCGAAGGCGCGCTCGTCGCGCCGGACGCGGCCGACGGGCTCGATCTGGTGCACGTGGCCTCGCTGGTCGGCGTCGAGGAGCTGCGCGTGCTGCGACGCGCGGCCGACGCGGTTAGCGCGCGATGGTCCATCGCGCGCGGCGCCGGCGTCGCGTCGGTGCGCGCGCGCGAGGGGCGCGTCGAGGCCATCGACGCGGGCGGCGTCGTTCGGATCGCGACCGCGCCGATGTACGCGATCGACGCGCACGGCACGCGAAGAGACGTCGCGCTGCGCGTGACCTCGCGCGGGGTCGAGACGCTCGTCGAGGCCACGCTCGACGCCCACGACCTCGCCGCACCCATCGTCCTCGATCCGCTCTGGGCCGCGACCGGCGCGATGATGCTCATGCGGACGCAGCACGCAGTCGTCGCGCTCTCGAGCGGGAAGGTGCTCGCGTGCGGCGGCGATTCGCCGTCGGTCGCGTCCGCGGAGATCTACGATCCGACCTCGAACAGCTGGAGCAGCGCCGGCTCGATGAACTCGGGGCGCAGCCAGCACCAGGCGGCGTTGCTCGGCAGCGGCAAGGTCCTCGTCTCGGGGGGCATCGACTCGTTCGGCGCCACCGCGGCGAGCAGCGAGCTGTTCGACGCGACCTCGACCACCCCGTGGGTCCTCACGGGCGCCATGACGACCGCGCGCTCGGGGCACGCGCTCGTCGTGCTCGGCGACGGGACCGCGCTCGCCGCCGGCGGCGCGACCGCGGCCCTGCGCGCGATCGCGGCGGCCGAGATCTACGACCCGACCAAGGGCACCTGGAGCGCGACGGCCTCCATGGGCACGCCGCGATCGGGGCACACCGCGACGCTGATCCCGGCGACGGGCAAGGTCGTCGTCATCGGGGGCACCGACGGCTCGACGGGGCTGTCGTCGGGCGAGATCTACGACCCCGCGGTCGGCGCCTGGACCGCCACGCGCCCCATGCAGACGCCGCGCGTCGGCCACACGGCGACCCTCCTCGCGACCGGCAAGTACGCCGGGTCGATCGTCGTCGCGGGCGGTACCAGTGCCGGCGTCTACCTCTCGAGCGTCGAGATGTACGACCCCGCGATCGACGCCTGGTCGGCCGTCGCGCCCCTCACTCGCGCGCGCACGCAGGCGAGCGCGGTGTTCATCTCCGCGACCAACAAGCTGGTCGTCGCGGGCGGCGTCGCGGAGCAGTCGGTCGAGCTCTTCGACGAGACGACCGGCGCGTGGGCGACGACCGGCGCCATGGCGAGACCCCGCATCGGCCCGGTGGCAGCGCTTCTCCCCGGCAATCGCCTCATCGTGGCGGGGGGCACCTACGACGCCTCGTCCGAGGTCTTCTCGGATCTCCCGAACGCGACCGTGTGCACGAGCGACGCGCAGTGCGACTCGGATCACTGCGTCGACGGCTACTGCTGCGACAACCCGTGCACGGCCTCGTGCCAGGCGTGCGACGTCGCGGGGAGCCAAGGGACGTGCACGGTTGTCCCCGCAGGCGACACGCCGCACGGCACGCGCGCGCCCTGCGGAGGAACCGCCGGCTGCGCGAGCAGCTGCAACGGCGTCGCCGCGCTCTGCACCTTCCCGAGCGGGACCTCCACGTGCGGCGCCCCCACGGGCTGCGCGGCGGGCACGTACACGCCCCCGTCCTTCTGCGACGGCTCCGGCACCTGCATCGCCTCGACGCCGCAAGCCTGCTCGCCGTACGCGTGCGGCGCCACGCGCTGCAACGCGAGCTGCACCACCGACGCCGACTGCGCGACCGGCGCCTTCTGCAGCAAGGGGCAGTGCCTCACGGGCATGCGGCCGAACGGCATCGACTGCACCTCGAGCGGCCAGTGCGCGTCGAACCACTGCGTCGACGGCTACTGCTGCGCCACCGCCTGCACGGGCGCTTGCACCTCGTGCGGGCTTGCCGGCTCGCTCGGCACCTGCGCGCCGATCACCGCGACGGTCGGCGCCCCGGACCCGCACGGCAAGTGCGCCAACTCCGAGTGCGCGCTCTGCACGGCCGGCGTCTGCAAGGCCAGCGCCGACACCACGCCGTGCGGCGTGCCGACGTGCGCGGGCTCCGAGCTCACCACGCGCCACTGCTCGGGGACCGACGGCGCCTGCCTCGCCAACCCGGCGGCCGCGTGCGCCGGTAGCCTCGCCTGCGCCGACGCGAGCTCGTGCAAGACGAGGTGCGCGGCCGACACCGACTGCGTGAACGCGGCCTGCGACACCAAGACGGGCGTCTGCAACGGCACCGACGCGGGGGTCGCCGACGCGATCACGCCCGACGCAGCGCCCGTCCCGCAGGTCGCCCAGCCCTTCACGCGGTGCTCGAGCGACAGCGACTGCGCCGGCGTCGCCGGGCAGACGCACTGCTCGGAGGGCGTCTGCTGCGACAGCGCGTGCGACGACAGGTGCCACGCGTGCACCTTGTTCGGATCGATCGGCAAGTGCACCGCCGAGCCGCTCGGCGTCGACCTGCGGAGCGACTGCGGTCGCGCGCACGACTGCACGGGCACCTGCGACGGCGCGGGCGGGTGCATCGGCGCCGCGAAGGGCACGATGTGCGCGCGCAACCAGTGCACGGGCCCCACGACCGGCAGCGGCGCCGCCTACTGCCTCGCGACGGGAACGCCTTGCCCCTCCGACCAGGCGACCCCCTTCGACTGCGCGCCGTACATCTGCGAGCCGGCGTTCGGGGCGTGCCGCGAGACGTGCAACAGTTCGGCGGACTGCGCGAGCGACTATCTCTGCGACACGACGAGCCAGCACTGCGTCCAGGTCGCCCCCTCGCCGCCTGCGAGCGGGTGCTCGATCGTCAGCGGCGCGGGCGAGTCGCCCGTCTTCGCCCTGAGCGGGGCGTTGGCCGCGCTCGCGTGGGCTGGCCGGCGCGCCCGCAAGCGCGGCTGAGCAGCTCGCTCAGGCGTGCGCCGCGTGCTCGACCTCCTCGCGGACGAGGGCGGGCACGGCGCGCAAGAGGTCGACGTAGCTCACGATCCCGATGACCTTCGCGTGGTCGTCCACGACCGGGAGCGCCCCGACGCGCCCCTGGACGAGCCGATCGATCACCGTCTCGAGCGGGGTGTCGGGCGACACCCAGACGACGCGCCCGCTCATGAGCGTCGCGACGTGCCGATCGCTGTCGCGCGAGGTCCGCACGAGATCGCGATCGCTCAGCATGCCGACGATCTCGTCGGACGCGTTCACGATCGGCAGGTGGCGTACCTCGAGATCGTCGAGAGCGCGCCAAGCCTCGCCGATGGTGTCGTCGAGGAAGAGCGTGCGCGGGTCCTTGGTCATGACGTCGGCGGCGATCATCGGCCCACCTCCGGTGCGAGGAGATCCACCCATGACCTCGCAAACCGCATACCGAGCCGTTCGCGCCGCAAACCGACGCGAACGAGCACGCGCCGCGCGGCCTCGGCTGCTGCGCGACGGTCGGCGCGCGAGCTCGCCTCGGCAGCGCCTACCAGGGACGAATCCCCTCGTGCTGCGGGTGCTCGAGCGCGCGCGCGACCGCGGCCTTCGGCTGCACGACCCCCCACCCCTGCCGATCGATCGGCACGTGCGGCATGCGCACCGCCGAGTCGATCAGCAGGCGCTTGACCGTCTGCGGCGTCAGATCGGGGCGCGCCTCCAGCATCTGCGCGACGACGCTCGCGACGATGGGGGCCGCGAAGGAGGTGCCGTCGACCTCCTTGTAGTGCTTGGAGATCACCTTCTCGCCGGCGCGCTTGCTCGCGATGATCTGCCGCAGCTGGTAGGGCTGGAGGTGCTTGGCCGCGTCGAGCTCCTGATCGACGCCGGGGCTCGCCGCGATGAGATCGTGAAGCTCGTTGTCGTCGGCGACGGTGAGCTCGGCGAGCAGCTCGGCCTGCGTCGCCGTGGCGGTGCCCGGCAGGATCGGCGCGGCGATGCGGATCGCCGGCGCGATGATCTCGGGCTTCTGCACGCCGTCCACGGTGGGGCCGTAGGAGGAGTGGTAGGGCACGCAGCGATCGAGCGCCCCCTGCTCGTCGTCGAAGCCGCCCACCGTGATCACCGCCGGTGTGCTCGCCGGGGGCACCACGGGGTGGCGTGGATCGTGGCCGGCGTTGCCCGCGGCGGCCACCACGACGATGCCGGCGCGCACCGCGGCCTCGGCCGCGCGCGAGAGGCCGTCCCACAGGTACGACGCCTCGTAGTCGCCGCCGCACGAGACGTTGAGCACGCGGATGCCGAGGCGCTCCCGGTTGGCGATGACCCAGTCGATGCCGAGGGTGATGTCGTCGTGGCGGATGCGCGAGACCGAGCCGACCTTCACGAGCACGATCTCGGCTTCGTGCGCGAGCCCCTTGTACTTGCCGTGCGACAGGTCGCCGTTGCCGCAGCAGACCACGCTCGTCATCATTCCGTGCCACGAGGAGACGTCGGGCGCGGGCAGGGCGTGCGGCGCCGGCGCGCGCGAGAGCACGTCGTGGAACGCCTTCACGCGGTTCTTCGGCTTGGTGATGTCGCGGTGGCCGTAGAAGCCAGCGTCGAGGAACGCGATGGTGACGCCGCGCCCCGTGAACCTGGCGTCGGCGCCGAGCCGCTCGGCGATCGGCTTGATCTTGGTCTCGGGCACGCGGTTCTGGCGCGAGTTCGGCATCTCGCCGTGCTCTTTCGCCCGAGACGCCCCCCTTGTCGAGCGATTCGCGCAGCGCGACGCCCGACGACGCAGCGCACGAACCTCGACGGTGCGGCGGCCCGCGCGTCCAAGACGGATGTGCCGACGCGTCGCACACCGACCGACGCCCGCGAGCCGATACGCCCCGCGCGCGTTGAGCTAAGCGCGACGAGGCGTATGGTGAAGCGAGGTCTGCCGCTCGCGAGCCGACTTCGCAGGCCGGCGCAGCGGGCTCTTGGTCAGGGAGAGCAGTCAAAGCATGAACGCGCGCGGGAGTGTCCGGGTCGGCGTGATCGACATGAACGCCGGCCACAAGAACGAGGCCATCCGCTGCCTCGGTTTGCTCATCGATCAGTTCGCCTCGCGCGTGCGCGCCGCGAACCCTGGCCTCGAGGTCGAGCACGTTCACGTCTCGCCGCGTGACAAGGGGGAGGTGCCGCCCGACGACTGCGACCTCTACCTCTGCAGCGGCGGCCCAGGCTCGCCCTTCGACGGCGACGGCGAGCGCTGGGTCGACGACTTCTCGCGCTTCCTCGACGGCGTGGTCGACGACAACGTCGCGCACGACGACCGCGGCAAGGGCGCCTTCTGCATCTGCTACTCGTTCGAGATGGCGGTGCGGCACTTCGGCATCGCCGAGGTCGCGCCGCGCGCCGCCCGCAAGTTCGGGGTCATGCCGGTCTACATGACCCACGAGGGGCACGAGCACCCGCTGCTCGCGCCGTTCGGCGATCGCCTCTTCGCCTTCGAGCACCGCAACTGGGAGGCGATCGGCCTCGACACGGCCAAGCTCGCGCGCATGGGGGGCCAGCTGCTCGCGCGCGAGAGCCGCGACGGCGTCTCCAAGGGCGCGGCGCTCATGGCGCTCGACTTCGGCGGCGGCGTCGAGGCGGTGCAGTTCCACCCCGAGGCCGATCGCCCGGGCGTCATGGCGTGGGTCGCGAACCCCGAGCAGGCCGAGGCGTTCAAGATCGCCTACGGCGTCACCACCTACGAGCGCATGCTCAAGACGATCGACGACCCGATGCGCGTCGCGCGCACCTTCGCGCTCACCATTCCCGGGTGGATGACGCGCAAGTTCAACGCGATGGCCGAGCGACGCGGCTTCGCCCCGCTGCCGCCGCCGGTGCAGGACATGGCCGCGTTCGGGAGCATCGCGCCGCCCGCCAGGTCCGAGGCGCGCGTCGAGATCCCGAAGAGCGCCGCGGTGCCGCGGACGTGAGGCTCAGCGCGGCTCGATCGGCGGCTCGCCCGGCAGCTCGCTGAGCATGCGCGCGCGCGTCGCCTCCTCTCTCGGCGCGGGGGGCGGCGGCAGCGGCGAGCGCAGCCACACCGTCGAGAGCGGCGGCAGGCGCAGCACGATCGACTGCGCGTGACCGTGGGACGCCACGGGCTCCGAGTCGATCGCCGTCGGGCCGAGCGCGCTCGGCTCGACGATCGCCGCGACGCCGCTGCCGCCGT
>JAJXTK010000351.1 GCA_021783935.1 Myxococcales bacterium
GGACGGCGCCGTCGGCCGCCGAGAGCGAGGCGACCGCGATCATGTAGTCGAACCGTTCGTCCTCCGAGAGGAACTGGGCAGGGTGCTTCGGCGTGGCCATGCGGGCGAGCGTACGCCCGTCACGCGACGACGGAGAGCCGGCGCGCGCCCTGCGAGGCGGCGACGAGCTCCTCGGGCCGGATCGGCGCGATCGGCTGCGGCGGCGCGTGCTCGGCCCAGACGTCGAAGTCCTTGGCGAGCGGCCCCGGCAGGCTCGGCTGCGCGGTGCGCTCGAGCAGCTCGAAGCCGTGGCGCGCGTCGAGCTGCAGCGTCTCGCCGCTCGCGGCTCCCCCCGCCTCGAGCCACGCCTGCAGCGCCGCGTGGTTTCTCAAGAGCACCGCGTGCTGCGGATCGACCTGCACCCCCTCGGCGAGCTCTGCGATCACGTTCGGCAGATCGCCGCGCGCGTAGGCGACGCACGCGAGGTCGTTGTGCAGCAGCCCCGGGCACGGATACCCGAGCTCGAGGGCGCGGCGCAGGTGGCGCTCGGCCTCGTCGAGCCGCCCCGCGCGCCCGTAGGCCTGCGCGAGATCGACGTGCGCGGCGTGATGCTCGGGCAGCCGCGCGACGATCGCCTCGCACGCCTCGACGTCGGGCTCGTAGAGCGTGCGCAGCCCCCGGTGCCTTTGGAACCAGCGCGCGAAGTACGCGCCGTCCTCCTCGGAGGCGTCGAACGGCGTCATGTACTCCTGGAACTTCTCGGTGAAGTAGATCTCGCGATCGAGCCAGCCGGCGGCCTCCGCGTCGTCGAAGTCGCGCGTGCCCGGGTAGATGGCGAGGCACGAGAAGAGGAACTGGTGGGGCCTCGCGCGCGCGAGGAAGTCGAGCGTCTCTTGGAAGGTCTCGCGCGTCTCGCCCCGCGCGCCGACGATCATGTAGTAGCGCACCTTGATCCCCCACTTCTTGGCGAGCTCGGTCGAGGCGACGATCTCGTCGGGGGTGATCTTCTTGTCCATGGCGGCGAGCACGGTCGGCGAGCCCGACTCGACGCCGAGCGACAGCCGCTCGCAGCCGGCGAGGCGCATCTCGCGCAGCAGCTCGTCGTCGAGCACGTCGACGCGCGTGTCGCAGCTCCAGAGGAACTTCAGGCCGCGCGCGCGGATGCCGCGGCAGAGCTCCAGGACCCGCCGCTTGTTGGTGGTGAAGGTGTCGTCCTTGATCTGCACCATCTTCACCGGCAGCCGCGCGAGCGCCATCTCGAGCTCGTAGAGCACGTAGCGGACCGAGTGCCCGCGAAAGCCGCGTCCCCAGGTGTTCTCGGCGCCGCAGAAGGTGCATTGCCACGGGCAGCCGCGCGAGGTCATCAGGATGTGCGTGTCGAAGTAGGCGTGCGGCGGCGCGAGGGCGTCGAGGTCCTTGAGCTTCACGCGCTCGGGCCCCTTGACGATCTTGCCCTCGCTCGAGCGCCAGAGCGCCCCTGGAATGCCGTTCAGCGGCTTGCCCGCGGCGCGGCGCTGCAGGAGGTCGAGGAAGGTCTCGTCCCCCTCTCCCTCGCACACCAGATCGATGTCGGGGTGATGCGCGAGCAGCTCCTTGCCGAGCGCGGTCGCGTGCGGGCCGCCGATGACGACCGTCGCCCTCGGGTGCAGCTGCTTGATGAGCTTCGCGACGAGCGCGACGCCGCGCCGGTTCGACGTCCAGCACGACATGCCGAAGACGTCGGCGTCGAGCGCCGCGACGACCCCTTCGAGCGCCGTCCACGCGTAGGCCGAGAGGTTGAAGAGCTTCACCTGATGCCCGGCGCGGATCGCCTGCGCGCCGAGCGAGAGCAGGCCGTAGGGCATCTGGAAGAAGTCGCCGTCGAAGTGCGCCGGCTCGTGCCCCTCGGGGGGGCCGTCGACCGGATCGATCGCCTCGCCGGCGAGCGGCATCTTCCAGGGCGGTGGGTAGATCAGGGCGACGCGCATGCAGGGTGAGCAAGGCTAGCATCGCGGCGCCGAAGGACCGGATGAGGTCGCCCGCCCGAATCGGGGCTCCGAACGATGCGCGGCGCACGCGCTCATGCGATCGGCGATCGGAATCGGGTCGTCTCGACTCTGGCCGGAGTCCGAGATCTCCGTGATACTATCGGCCGGTGGATCTCGAACAGCTGCACTTGCTCCTGTCGACGGGCGTCAAGCACGGGGCCAGTGACATCCACTTCCGCGTCGGCGATGCGCCGATCTATCGCGTGCGCGGCCAGCTCGTCCCGCTCAAGTACGACAAGCTCCGCCCCGCCGACACCGAGGCGATCTGCCGGCTGATCCTCGGCGATCCCCAGATCGTCGAGCAGCTGGCGACCATTCAGGAGCACGACACCAGCTACTCGGTGGCGAGCGTGGCGCGCTTTCGCGTGAACATCCACCGACAGCGGGGCTCGCTGAGCCTCGTCTTGCGCATCATTCCGAGTCACGTGCCGACGATCGAGGAGCTCGGCCTGCCGCCGGTCGTCGCGAAGATCGCCGAGGAGGAGCGCGGGCTCGTGCTCGTCGCCGGCGCCACCGGCTCGGGCAAGAGCTCCACCCTCGCGGCGATGATCAACCACATCAACGCGACCAGGCGCGTGCACATCCTGACGATCGAGGACCCGATCGAGTTCCTGCACAAGAACAACCAGGCGAGCGTCACCCAGCGCGAGATCGGCGCCGACACCCGCAGCTTCAACGTCGCGCTGCGCGCCGCGCTGCGCATGGACCCCGACGTCATCCTCGTCGGCGAGATGCGCGACCCCGAGTCGATAGACATCGCGCTCAAGGCCGCCGAGACGGGGCACGTGGTCTTCTCGACCGTGCACACGACCGACGCGGCCAAGACGGTCAACCGTCTGCTGTCGGCCTTCCCGAGCGACGAGCAGGACGGGGTGCGCATCCGCATCGCCGAGAACCTGCGCGGCACCGTCAGCCAGCGCCTGCTCCCCCGCGCCGACGGCCGCGGCCGGGTCGTGGCGCTCGAGATCATGGTCACGACGGGCATGATCCAGGAGCTCATCCGCGATCCGAGCAAGACGGCCGCCATGCGCGACGCGATCGAGAAGGGGCGCTCCCAGTACGGGATGCAGTCGTTCGACCAGCACCTGGTCGACCTCTACCAGGCCGGCGCGATCACCATCGACACGGCGATCGCCGCCTGCACCAACCGCGGCGACTTCGAGCGGGCGCTGCACTTCACGGCGTAGGCGTCGGCGGCTCGCGGTGGCCCGCGCTCAGGCGAGCTGCGCTGCGAGCTCGGCCCGCCGCTGCGCGTGCGGCAGCACCTGCTCGAGCGATCGGGCGACCTGCAGGACGGTCGCGTCGGCGTAGGCGCGCCCGGCGATCTGCACGCCTATCGGGAGTCCGCCCTTCGAAACGGCCGCCGGGTAGCTCGCCGCGGGGTAGCCGCAGATGTTGAACGGCGCGGTGAAGGCGCCGAGCACGGCGGCGCGCCCGAAGGCCTCGGCAGGATCTTCGCCGGGATCGACGCGGAACTCCCCCACGCGCGGCGCAAGGCGCGGCACCGTCGGCGTGATCCAGACGTCCACGTCCGCGCCGAACCACCGCTCCACGCGCAGCTCGAGCTCGCGCTGCACCCGGTTGGCGTCGCGCGCGCGCACGCGCCGGCCGGCCTCGTAGAGCCAGCGCGTGATCGGCTGCACCCGCCGCCAGTCGACCAGCGGCGTCGTCGCGATCTGGTGCTGCCAGAGCGGCAGGAACTCCTCGAGATCGGCCTCGATGTGGGGGCCGTCCTCGACCTCGTGGCCGAGCCCCGCGAGCGCGCGCGCGACCGCGTCGACCGCGGCGAGGATCTCCGGCTCGACCTTCGCGAGGCTGATCTCGCGCGCGACGCGCACCCGCAGCTTGCGCGGCGGCTGCTCGGCGAGCTCCGCGAAGGGGCGCGGCGGCGGCGGGGCCCAGTGGCGTCGGCCGACCGTCTCGCCGGCCATCACGTCGAGCAGCGCCGCCGCGTCGGCGACCGAGCGGGCCATGGGGCCGTCGGTGTAGAGGATGCTCTGATCGCGCATGCCGAAGGCGTTCGCGACGCGGCCGCGCGAGGGCTTGTGCCCGAAGAGGTGACAGAACGAGGAGGGGATTCGGATCGACCCCGCGCCGTCGCTCCCCTGCGCGATCGGCAGAAACCCCGCGGCGACCGCGGCGCCGGAGCCGCCGCTCGAGCCGCCCGACGTGTGCTCGAGGTTCCAGGGGTTGCGCGTCGGCGCGTGGATGTCCGGCTCGGTCACCGGCATCGCGCCGATCTCGGAGGTCGCGAGCTTGCCGAGCACCACGAAGCCCGCGCGCCGCAGCTGCGCGGCGGTGCGATCGTCGATCGGCGAAGGGGGCAGCCGCACGCCGGCCGAGCCGAACCGCGACCTCGCGCCGCGCACGAAGTTGAGGTCCTTGACGCCGATCGGCACGCCGTGGAACGGGCCGAGCTCGTGAAGGCGACCGAGGCGGCGCGCGCGCACGGCCTGATCGTCGTGCCGGCGCGCCGACCAGACCGCGCGGCGCGCGAACACCGACACGAACGCGACCACGCGATCGTTGGCGCGGGCGATTCGCGCGAGGTAGCCGCGCACGAGCTGCTCGCTGCCGAGCTCGCCGCGGCGGATGGCCTCTGCTTGGGCGACGGCGGAGAGCGCGAGGGCTTCGGCGAGCGACATCGCCGCCATGATGCGCGATGGGGGGCGGCGCGACACGGACAATCGTGCCGGCGGCGCCCCCGGCGCGCCTCAGCGAAGGAAGCTCGACAGCGCGACGAACAGCCGCGTCCCGTCGCGCGTGAACAGGTCGTAGTGGTGGCCGCCCGGCACGCGCAGGAGCCTCGCGCCCGCGATCGAGGACGAGAGGCGCTGGCCCATCCAGAAGGGGACGATCTCGTCGGCGTCGCCGTGGATGATCAGCGTCGGCACGTGGATCTCGGGCGATTTCGAGAGCGTGTCGAAGCGGTCCTCGACGATGAGGTCGGCGGGGGCCAGCGGCACCGAGTCGCGCACGAGATCCGGGATCGACGTGTACGGCGCCACCAGCACCAGCGCCCCGCCGCGCCCGCGGCGCGCCATCTCGGCCGCGACGCCGCTGCCGAGCGAGGTGCCGAAGAGCACGATGCGCGCGGCGGGCACGCCGGCCGAGCGGAGGTGATCGAGCGCCGCCTCGGCGTCGTCGTAGATGCCCTCTTCGGTGGTCGCGCCGTCGTCGGCCGACACGCCGTAGCCGCGGTACTCGACGAGCATCGCGCCGTGGCCGCGCGCCTGCAGGGCCCGGGCGAGATCGAGCGCGTCGCCGATGGTCTGCCGGTTGTTGTGGAAGATGACGAAGACGCGCCCGCCCGGCTCGCCGAAGAGCTCGAAGGCATGGACGCGCACGCCGTCGCGGGCCACGAGCTCGAAGCTCGCGAGCGTCGAGGGCATCGGGCTCGCGTGCACCTGCGAGGCCGGGAAGAGGAAGTGTCGCGAGGCCTTGCGCGCGCCGAACAGCACGAGGCCGAGCACGACCGCGAGCATCGGCGCGAGCACGCGCAGGCGCGGGAACATCGGCCTCACCCGGGCTGCCCGGCGGCGCCGTCGAGCGGCAGCGCGCCCCCCTTGCCGTGGCCGTGGTCCGGCGGACCCGCGCGACGCACGTTGCGGCGCCAGACCAGCACGCCGAGCGCCGTGACGAGCATGAGGAGCTCGCCCGCGATGGCGACCGCGCGGTGGCTCGGCGTCATGTGGAAGACCCACTGCGCGAGCCGCACCGTGAACCACTCCCCCGGCACGTCGCGCGGATCGACGACCGCGCGCGCCCAGAGCATGCGCGCCAAGGTCGTGAGGAAGCACTCGCCGAGGAGGTACTTGGAGATCTGGTTGAGGACGATGAAGGCGATCGCATAGATGGCGTAGCCGCGCGTGAGCCTCGGCCACCGGTGCCAGAAGAGCAGAGGTAGCCCGGCCACCTGCACCAGCATGAGCAACGCGTGCAGGACGTCGAGCGCGGCCGCTGCGAGCCCGAACATGACCCCCCTCGTCGGTGCATCGCCGGGACCATCGCGCGCCCCGGAAATCGCGGCGGTTCGCGCGCCCCTTTGCGCACCCGCTGCGTGGGCTGACGACGCGTGCGCGCCGAGCACGCCGGTGTGCGCGGCGGGCTCTTCGGTGGCTCACTCGGCGGCGGCGCGGGCGGTGAGGTCCTCGCGCGCGAAGGTCTCGACCTGCTCGCGATCGAGCGTCTCGTCGACCAGCAGCTTCTCGGCGATGCGCGTCACCAGCGGCCGGCGGCGCGCCACGACCTCCCTCGCCCGCGCCTCGGCCGCGGCGAGGATCGCGTCGACCTCGCTGTCGATCGCGCGCTTGGTCTGCTCGCTGTAGGCGTGGTCCTCCTCGAGCGCCCCGAGCACCCCCTCGCCGTGCGGCGTCAGCGCGCGCGGGCCGAGGCGCGCGCTCATGCCGAAGCGCCGCACCATCTGCTCGGCGATCTCGGTCGCCTGCTCGAGGTCGTTCCTCGCGCCGGTCGACAGGTCCCCGCAGGTGATCTCCTCGGCGGCGCGGCCGCCCATGAGCACGGCGAGCCGATCGCGTAGCTCCTCGCGCGTCAGCAGGTAGCGATCGTCGGTCGGCAGCTGCAGCGTCGCGCCGAGCGCGCCGATCGAGCGCGGGATGATCGTGACGCGGTGCACGGGGTCGGCGTGCTCGACGGTGAGGGCGACGACCGCGTGCCCGGCCTCGTGGAAGGCGACGCGCCGCTTCTCGGGCTCGGTGATCACGCGCCCCTGCTTCTTCGCGCCGAGCTGGATGCGATCGACCGCCTCTTCGAAGTCGCGCGCCTCGATGGCGTGGACGTCGCGCCGCGCGGCGGCGAGCGCGGCCTCGTTGACCACGTTGGCGAGGTCGGCAGATCGG
>JAJXTK010000352.1 GCA_021783935.1 Myxococcales bacterium
GGGGATCTTCGGCTTGAAGTCGGCGAAGACGTTGAGCTGCGTGTCGAGCGTGGCGCGCGAGGCGAGCGTCGCGTCGTAGCGCCCCGCCCAGCGGAACGACCGCCCCTTCGCGCGCTCGACGCCGCGCACGTCGACGCCCCGCGCCTCGAGGGCGTCGAGGTTCGCCTTGGGGAAGTCCTCGCCGATGACCGCGACCAGATCGACCGGCGCGAAGAGCGACGCGGCGATGCTCGCGTAGCTCGCGGAGCCCCCCCAGACGTTCGCGTGGCGCTCCCAGGTGCGCTCTTCGACCTTGGCGTGCGCGGCGGCTTCGATGGGCTTCGGGAGCTCGAGATCGTCGAAGGCGACGGATCCGACGATGAGGAGGCGAGACACGATCGGGACTCCTTGCAGGGCGGTGTTGATCGGCGTCGAAATCTCGGCAGGGGAGGGGGCGGCCGCGCGGCGATCGCGCGTCAGCCGAGCAGCAGCTGGTAGCGCGCGCGCACGTCCTCGCGGATCGCGTCGGGCGAGGTCATCACCGCGTGCTTCAGCGCGCCGTGCGCGTTGGAGGCGCGCGGATCGGGCAGGCGCGCGGCGAGGGCCAGGATCGCGGCCCGGGCGTTCGAGACGTTCGCCTTCATCGTCGCCACGACCTGCTCGACGGTCACCGACTCGTGCGCGTCGTGCCAGCAGTCGTAGTCGGTCGCCAGCGCCAGCGTCGCGAACGGCAGCTCCGCCTCGCGCGCGAGCTTCGCCTCGGTGGCGTTGGTCATCCCGATCACGTCGACCCCCCACGAGCGGTACAGGAGCGACTCGGCGCGCGTCGAGAACTGCGGCCCCTCGATGCACAGGTAGGTGCCGCCGCGGTGCACGACGGCCCCGGTGGTTTCGGCCGACTCGACGAGCGCGTCGGCGAGCAGCTTGCAGACCGGATCGGCGAAGGCGACGTGCGCGACCGGCGAGCCGGCCTCGGCGCGCGCCTCGTCGGTGCCGGCGCCGGCCTGCGAGAAGAACGTGGAGGCGCGGCGTCGCGTCAGGTCGATGAACTGGTCGACCACCACGAGGTGCCCGGGGGCGATCGACTCCTTCATAGAGCCGACGGCGGAGACGGCGGCGAGGTGCGTCGCCCCGAGCGCCTTGAGGGCGGCGACGTTCGCGCGGTAGTTGATCGCGCTCGGCGCGATGCGGTGCCCGCGGCCGTGGCGCGGCAGGAAGAGCAGCTTGACCGCGCCGTTCGGCGTCGCGAGGTTGCCGCTGACCACGAGGTCGCTCGGCGCGCCCCAGGAGGTCTCGACCTTCTCCTCTCGGACGTCGCTCAAGCCTGCGAGCTCGTAGAGACCGGAACCGCCGAGGACGCCGAGGACGTAGCCCGCCATGATGGCGGCCCTTTCACCCGGATTTCGCCTGATCGCAACTGCCTCCTCAGGGCGAGGGGGTCCACGGCACGTCAGCGACCTGCAAAAGCCGGTTCGCTTGGCGCGCCAGCGTGAAGAGGAGATCGCTGAGGCGGTTGACCCAGACGATGACCTCGCGGCGCACCGGCTCCTCGGCCGCGAGCGCGACCAACAGGCGCTCGGCCCGACGCGCGACGCAGCGGGCGTAGTGGAGCTCGGCCGCCGCGCGCGAGCCGGCCGGGAGCACGAAGGCGGTCAGCGGCGGGAGGTCCTTCTCGGCCTCGTCGATCGCGCGCTCGAGCCGCTCGCTCGCCCCCTCGGGCAGCAGGGCCATGTGGCGCGCGAGCTTCGCCTCCTGGCCGGGGAGCGTCGCGATCTCGGCGCCGATCGTGAAGAGATCGACCTGACAGCTCGCGAGCACCGGGTCGATCACCGAAGCCTGCGCCCCCTCGAGCGCCGCCCGCGCGCGGCCGAGCGCGGCGTTGGCCTCGTCGAGCGTGCCGTAGGCGTCGACGCGCAGGCTGCGCTTGGAGACGCGCGCCCCGCCGAAGAGCCCCGTGGTGCCGTCGTCCCCCGTGCGCGTGTAGATCTTCATCGCGGGGGGCGACCTTGCCGGCGCGGCCGCGCCGAAGCAACTTCCTCCGCGCCCACTTCATGGCCGCCCCGCCCCGCCTCGACGCCGATGCGCTCGCCTGCGCGCTCGCCGCGTCGCACGGCATCGATCCGCGCGGCAGCCTGACCCTCACGGCTCGCTTCGAGCTCGCGCTCGCCGAGGAGCCGGCGCTGGCCGCGGGCGGGCCGGCCGAGCTGGCGCGCCTCGCGCAGCGGCTCCGCGTCGGCGAGACGCGCTTCTACCGAGACCCGCCGCAGCTCGAGGCGCTCTTCGCGTGGGCGCTGCCCCGCGCGATCGCCGCGGGCAAGCTCCGGGTGCTCTCGGCCGGCTGCGCCACCGGCGAGGAGGCCTGGACCATCGCGGCGATCCTCGAGGAGGCGCGCCAAGCGCGGCCGTTCACCTGGGAGCTCAACGGCGTCGACGCGCTGCCCGAGAGCGTCGAGCGCGCGCGCGCCGGGCGCTACCCCGCCGAGGCGATCGCCCGGCTGCCGCGGAAGCTGCGGCGACACTTCGAGCTGCACGGCGAGGAGGCGTCCGCGAGCGAGGCGCTGCGCGCGCACTGCCGCTTCTTCGCCGGGGATCTGCTCGGCGCGCCGCTCTACGGGCCGTTCGGGCTCGTCGTCTGCCGCAACGTGCTCATCTATCTCGAGGAGGCGGCGGCGCGCCGGGTGATCGAGCGCCTCGCGAGCCAGCTCACGCGCGACGGGGTGCTGGTCGTCGCGCGCGCGGAGGTCCCGATCGTGCGGCGCGCGGGGCTCTCGCCGAGGCAGCTCGGCGGCGAGGTCGTCGCGTTCAAGCGATCGGGCGCGCCCGCGAGCACCCGGCCGCCGCCTGCCCCTCGCGCGGCGGACCGCCCGCCGCTGCCCGCGCTCGAGCTGCACGATCAGGGGCCCCCCTCGCGCGTGCGGCTCGACGTCGACGCCGCGAACGTCGAGGCGCTCGTCGCGCGCGGCCAGCAGCTGCTCGCCGCCGGCGCGCCCATGATCGAGGTGCGCGTCTCGGGTCGCCTGCCGGCCGCGCAGCTCGAGATGATCGCGGCGACCTTGCGGCGGCTCGTCCGCGCCGCCGACGCGCTCGGCGCGCGCTGCGTCGCCGCCGACGACGCGACCGCGCGCACGCTCGCCGCGCTGGGTCTTCCGATCTCGACGAGGTAGCCGAACGGGGCGTCCCGCCCCCTGGGCGCGCGGCGCGGGTCGGTCCTCGAGGCGGCGCGTCAGCCGAACGTCGAGTGGAACGCCCACGCGACCAGGGCGAGCGCCACGACGACGAGCGCGGCCATCGGCAGCAGCGTGGCGCGGCGGGCGGCGCCGACCCCCTCCTCGCCGACGCCGTGCACCTGCTCGAGCCAGCAGCGCGTCGCCTCGCGGAAGAGCGTCGAGTTGCCGCGCACGCGCGCGCGCGCCTCGGCGAACCGACCGCGCAGGAGCGCCGCGAGCACGCCGAGCGGTCCGGTGGCGACGTCCCAGCCGCACGCGTACAGCCCCGCGCGCAAGGTGGCGGCGCGGGTGACGGGGCGGCCTCGACGCGCGCCGGCGCGGGCGATCGCCCACTGCCAGCTCACGTGGATCAGGATCATGAGCGGCACAAACGCGGCCGCGATGCGCGCGGCGAGGCCGACGACCGAGCCGACCAACGAGCCGCTCGCCGTCCACTGCCACGCGACGCAGCCGAGCGCGCACGCGAGCGGCGCGCACACCGCGGTGACGGCGACGAGCTCCGCCGCGAGCGCGAAGGTGAAGGCCGGCCCGACGGGGGCGCCGGGCGCCGTGCTCGCGCGCACCCAGAAATCGAGGTCGCTCGCCGAAGCGATCGACGTGCGCCAGAGGCTCCGAAGCGGCGTCGCGCCCTCGTCCTCCCACGCGAAGGCGCGCCGGCCGTGAGGGATCGGTCGCTCGCCGGACGCCTCGAAGTCGTGCCCCGGGCACGACGCGTCGCCGCACGTCGCGCAGATGGCGATCGCGGGCACGTCGCGGAGCTCCGCCGGATCCCCCATTGGGCAAAAGCATGCCTCGGCCGAAGTCCGGTTGCCAACGCCGCCCCTTCACGCCCGCGCGGCGCGACCCCACAAGAGCCTGGAAGTGCCCAAGGCCATCGCGCCCCTGATCTCCGCGACCGGTCGCGTCACGTCGCTGCCGCCGGCCTCCGGCCGGGTGCTGATCGTCGACGACCACGTCGCCCTCGCCGACAACCTGCGCGAGCTCGTGCTCGACATCGGCGCCGATCGCGTCGCGTCGGGCGGGCCGCCGATCGAGGTGACCGTGTGCGCTCGCGGCGAGACCGCGCTGGAGGTCGCCCGTCGTCGGGGCTTCGACGTCGCGATCGTCGACGTGAAGCTCCCCGACATGAGCGGGGTCGATCTGTTGCCGCTCCTGCGCGAGGCCGCGCCGCAGGGCGAGGTCATCCTGATCACCGGGTTCGCCACGATTGACGCGGCGATCGCGGCGCTGCGCGGCGGGGCCTTCGCCATGATGCTGAAGAGCTTCCGGCCAGAGGAGCTGCAGACGACGGTCGAGCAAGCGCTCGTGAAGGTCGCGCTGCGCCGCGAGCGCGATTTCCTCGAGCGGCGCTACCGCGCGCTGGTCGAGGCCGCGGACGTCGTCGTCGTCGGGCTCGACGAGCTCGGCCGCCCCGTGCTGGTGAACCCGAAGTTCCTCGCGCTGACCGGCGCCTCGCACCAGGAGGCCGCCTCGCGCGAGCTCGCCGACCGCTGGATCGCGGAGGCCGACCGCGCGGCCTTCCGCGAGGCCCTCGGCGCGGTCGCCGGGGGGAGCGGCCCGCGGGAGCTCGAGGCGGTGCTCGTCGGCGTCGCAGGGCGCGCAGGGCGAACCCTGCGCTGGAACCTCTCGGCCGAGTCGGTCGCGACGTCCGCCGGGCTGGGCCTCGTGTTCGGCATCGGCGTCGACGTCACCGATCGGCGCGCGCTCGAGCGTCGCGCGGCCGACGCCGAGGCGCTCTCGACGATGGGCACCTTGGCGCTCGGGCTCGCGCACGAGATCCGCAACCCGCTCAACGCGGCGGTTCTCCAGCTCACCCTGCTCGCCCGCGGCGTCGAGCGCCACGTGGGGGACGCGGCCCAACGCAGCGCGATGCGCGATCGCGCGCGCATCGTCATGGAGGAGATCCGGCGGCTCGGCCGGCTGTTGACCGAGTTCCTCGACCTGGCGCGCCCGAGGGGGCTCTCGCTCGAGGCGCTCGGGCTCGACGAGCTGCTCGCGGCCGTCGTCGAGCTGCACGCCGAGGAGGCCGCCGAGCGCGGCGTCATCGTGCGTCGCGCGGCGATCGCGCCCGATCTTCGAGTGCTCGGCGATCGCGAGAAGCTGCGTCAGGTCTTCGTCAACCTGCTGATGAACGCCATGGAGGCGACGTCGGCAGGCGGCGAGATCGAGCTCTGCGCGCGCGGCCAGGGAGGCCGGGTGGTCGTGGAGATCCGCGACAGCGGGCAAGGCATCTCGGAGGAGGACTCGCCGCGTCTATTCGATCCGTTCTTCACGACCAAGGCCGGAGGCACGGGCCTCGGGCTCTCGATCGTCCTGAAGATCCTGGAGCAGCACGGCGGCACGATCTCGCACCATTCGCGGCTGGGCGAGGGGACGACGACGGTCGTCGAGCTGCCCGCGCCCGCGGTCTGAGGACCGCGCTGTGGTAGAGTCGCCGTCGTGAAGCCCTGGCTGCGGTGGACGCTCTGGATGACCGTCATCGTCGGCGCGATCGTCGGCGGGCTCCGCTATTTCTTCATCGAGTTCGCGACGATCCCCGACGTGCCGAACGACCCTCGCGCCTGGGCAAACGCGCCGAACCTCGAGCCCGGCGACGAGGTGCTCGTCTGGCGCGGCGGCGACCCGCACGTCGGAGATCTGGTGATTTGCCCCGATCCTTCGGCCGATCCGCCGAAGTCGAAGACCATGATCGCTCGCGTGATGGGGCTCCCCGGCGACAAGATCGAGTACGGCGACGTCGGGCTTCGCATCAACGGCTACCGCGTGACGACCGCGGGTTGCAGCACGATGCCCCGCAAGGTCGTCGACGCGACCGGCGCCGAGAACGAGCTCGCCTGTCAGGGCGAGGAGGCGGGCAGCTCGCGGCACGACATCTACACCGCGCCCACCATGGCCACCTTCGAGCGCGTGCAGGTCCCGGCCGACAGGATCTTCGTCCTTTCGGACAACCGCGTCTCGCCGTGGGCGCACGACTCGCGCGAGCCCGAGGTCGGCACCCTTCCGATCGCGGAGTGCAACAAGAAGGTCGTCATCCGGCTCTGGAGCAAGAAGGGCTGGAGCGACGCCCCCCGACGGATGGGCTTCCTGTACTGAGGCGTTCTTCTTGAAAGAGACAATGCCCCGCTCGCCTCGCCTTGCCGCTGCCGTCGTCCTTCTCGTGCTCGGCACGGCCGCCGCCGTGCACGCGGCCAAGGACAAGAAGGAGAAGGACCAGCACCCCGCGGCACAGCCGCCCGAGGTCGCGATCGCCGTCACGGCCGCCAGCTCCGGCTGGACGCTGGAGGTGTCGAACGGCGGCGCGGCGCCGCTGCGGCTCGACGCCGACGCGCGGCTGCTTCGCCTCGAGATCGCGCCGCCTGCGAGCGCGAGCGCCTCCGCGGCGCACAAGAAAGGCAAGGCAGCGCCCAAGGCGCCCGGCCTCACCACCTGCGAGCTCCCCGCCGCGATGCGCGTCGAGGGGCGCCCGCTCGTGCTCAAGCCGGGGCAGCGCTACCTCGAGGCCTTCGATCCTCGGCTCTTCTGCTTGGACGCGAGCTCGAAGCTCGTCGAGGGCGCGCGCGTCACCGCGCGCCTGGGCTGGCCCGCCGGCAAGGGGGCCCTCGCGCCCCCATTCGTCATCGTGCCCGTCGCGTCTCCTTCGGCTTCG
>JAJXTK010000353.1 GCA_021783935.1 Myxococcales bacterium
TCGTCCGCGAGCACCTCGCTGCACGCCTGGAACGCCGCCTCGTACGCCGACGTCGCGCGGCGTCGGCCCTTCGCGCCGCGGCCGCTCCGATCCCAGCCCGCCGCCTCCTCGTCGGCCTGGGCGATCTCCGCGATGGCCTGCGCCTCGCGCGCGGAGCTGAAGTCGACGCGCGCCGGTGGTGTCGCGTGCGGCGCGGCGCGGTCGATGCGCACGTGGCATCGCAGCGCCAGGTAGGGCTCCGCCGCTTCGAGGATGCGCTCGGCGGCCGCCGTGAGCGCTTCGAAATAGCTCTCCTTCGCCCGCCGGCCCCCCGCGAGGAAGTCCGACAGGCGGGGCAACGCGAGGTCGAGCCGACGCCCGAGCTCCCCCGGCAGATCGATCGGCTCGCGCAGGTGCCCCTGCTCCATGTTGAGCAGCGCGTTGAGCGCGCCCGCGAGCACCCGCGCACTGCCGCGGCCGAGCTCGACGAGCACCTCGCGCAGGTACTCGGGGGGGCGGCGCAGCACGTGTCTGAGCAAGAGGTGCTGGTTGCGCTGCACGGTGCGCCCCTGGACGAGCGTCGCGAGCCCCGCCTGCAAGAGCGTCGCGGCGACCTCGGGGCCGACGACGGAGCCGCCGAGCGCGAGCCCGTCCGCATACGGTCCCTCCTCGGCCTCGCTCGCCGCGAGGGTCTCGCCGAGGAAGAAGGCGATCGCGTGCGACTGCGGCGCGAAGGAGATCCCGCCGTAGCTGTCTTCGATGAGCCGCGCCCGCCGCGCGAGCTCGCGCACGCGATAGAGGCGGGTGAGATCGCGCTCGCCCCAATCGGTGCGCCCGCGCGAGAGCAGGTGGTCGAGCTGCTCGAGCGAGAGGTAGGGCGCCTGCCGCGCGATGGCGGCCGAGAGCGTGGCGGGGAGGGGGTCGGGCGCGTCGACGGCGCGGTAGAGCTCGCGCGCCGAGGGGAGCCCGGCGAGGCGCGCGCGGTGCTCGGGCAGGTGCTCGTACGGCGGGGCGTCGATGGGCGTGAACGGCGGCAGCGTCCGCGCGGGCGCGAGCAGGTTCGCGAAGATGCGCACGACGCGATCGAGCTCGAACTGCCAGTCGTGGTCTTCGACCGCGTCGTTGATCAGGCGCTTGGTCTTCTTGACGTCCAGGCCGTCGCCGTCGGTGACGCTCTGGACCAGGGCGTAGGCGCGCTCCTCGAGCTCGGTGCCGTCGACGAGGATGCGCGAGAGAATTCGCGCGAGGGCGCGGCCGGGGAGGGCGTCGCCGGGCTTGCGGATCCCCTCGCGCTCGAGCGCCTCGCGCACGCGGCGGGCGAAGCGGCGAAGACGCAACGCGAGATCGTGCACCTGGGGGGCGAAGACGCGGAGCGGGCCGAGGATTCGGTCCATGATCTCGTCGTCGTCGAGCAGCTCGAGCACGCGCTTCGGATCGGCGCCGGGGTGGAGCAGCGCGTTGAAGAGCGCGAAGTCGAAGAGGTCTTCCCCGCCGGCGTGGACGTCGCTGCGGATCGACAGGCCGCCCGCGGGGCTGAGCGCCACGGTGACCGCGCGCTCGACGAGCGCGGGCACGAGCACCTCGATCGACTCCGCGCCGTGGCGCAGCACGGGAGCGCGACCGTGCAGCTCCCAGGCGACGTCGAAGAGCGCGCGCCCGAGGCCGCTCGCCGCGATGACGGCCTCGCGCGCCGCGACGTCCAGCACCGCGCCGGCAGGCACGACGAGGTCACGTCGGCCGAGCTCCGCGCGCACCTCGCCCAGGGTCGCGCGGGCCGTGGAGCCCGAGGCGTCGAGCTCGTAGCGGCCCCCGTCGAGCGCGCGCAGCTGCGCGAGCAGCTCGAAGCTCGCCTCGGCGGGCACTCGCGCGCGAAACTCCCCTTCGTCGACGAGCAGCTCGGTGAGCTCCGCCACGCGCAAGACGGCTTCGACCTCGGCGCTCGCCGACCCCGTGAGCCTCAGCTCGGCGGCGGCTCCTTCTCCCAAGACGAGGCTGCCTGCGATCTTCGCCTCGGCCGCCTGGGCCTCGATGCGCAAGAGGTCGTCGTCGAAGCCGCTGCCCGGATGCGCGACCACGCCCGCCTCGAAGCCCACGTCGGCCTCGCTGCTCAGCTGCCCGCGGTGCAGCGCGACGTGCAGCGTCCCGTGCGCGCCGACCTCTGCGAGCCTCGCGCGCGCCTCGATGCCGCCGACGAGCTCGCGGTGCCGCACCGCCGCCTCCAGCTCGAGGTCGGGCAGGCGCGAGCCCTCGCCGATGCGCAGCTCCAGGTCCGCGGCGAGCAGCGGATCGTCCCAGCGCTTGTCGCGCGCGATGCGCACCAGCTCGGCGCCGAGCCCTCGCGACGGCGCCCCCTCGTCGGCCATCGCGCGCAGGCGCACCGACCCCTCGGCGCTCACGCGCCGACCGGCGGCGGCGAGCTCGAGCGCACGCAGCGCGATCGACGCCTCCTCGCGCGAGACCTGCGCCTGGAACTCCGCGCGCGTGCGCGTGCTCTCCGCGCTGCCGACGCGCAGATCGAGGAGCCCGTGGTCGGCGAGCAGCGCCTCGAGCTCGAGCCGCGGCAGCTGCCCTTCGAGCTCGAAGGTGCCGGTGATCGATGCGAGGAGCGTCGTGACGCGATCGGCGATCGCCTCGGCCTGCAGCGTGTCGGTCTTCAGGCGCGCGGTGGCGAGCGGTCCGCGCTCCGAGAGCACCGCGAGATCGGCGTGCGGCGCGGGCACGACGAGGTGCGGGAGCGCGACGTTCGCGAACGGCACGCGCAGCTGATCGCGGAGCACGAAATGCCCCGAGAAGCGCGGCTCCAACAGCCACGTGCCGCCGCGCAGGGCGGGCGTGGCGACGGCGCGATCGAGGGTGACGCTGGCGAGCCCGCGGAGGTCGCCGCGCACCCTCGTCACGAGGCGGCGCAGCTCGGCGAGGCGCTCGCGCAGCTCCGGCGCGCCGGGACTCGCAGCGCCGAGGCGCGTCTTGACGATCGCCGTGGCCCACGCGCGCAGCTCGAAGAGGCCGCGTCCGGCCTGCGTCGCCGCGGCCGCGCGCTGGAGCATGTTGGCGATCGGCGCGAGGAGCGGGGCGAGCTGCTGGTCTTCGAAGAGCGAGGGGAGCTGCGTCAGCAGCGGCAGCACGTCGCGCAGCGTGATGGCGGGCAGAAACTCGAGCTCGAACGCCTCGATGACGGTGGCCTGGGCGTCCTCGCGACGGCGCGCGCGCACGCGAAAGCGGCAGCGCGCCTCGCCGGCGACGTCGACGGCGAGCGCGTCGTCGGCGAAGAGGGGCAGCGCGTGGCTGCCGGCGACGAGCTCCGCCTCCCCCTCGATCTCGAGGCGCCGGATGCTCCCCGGATCGACGCCGCCGAGGTCGACCGACACCTCGCGCGGCGGCGCCAGCGGCTGAAACTCGCGCGCCCCCCCCGCGCCGCGCTCGACCCGCACCCGCACCGTCGAATCCCGCACGTCCGCCTGTACGTGCGTCGCCTCCCGAGCCTGCATTCGAGCCTTCCCCGCGGCACCGCGCGCCGCTCGGCGAGGGTATCACTCGGCGGGGCGGCGCTGCGGCGGCGTTCGGGCGCGTCCGTCACAGGCAGCCCGCGGCGAGGGTCGTCGACGCGTCGCCGCCGGGCCCCGTCGCCGAGATCGTGCAGCTCTCGCCGGCGTCGCCGACGGCCAGCGGGGTCGAGCCGGTGCACGAGAGCGGCCCGCTCGACGTGACGCTCCCGGTGCAGTCGTAGGTGCACGCGCTCGCCCCGGTGCAAGACCACGAGGCGGTCGACGACGCCCCGCACCCGCCGAACGAGCCCGAGCAGGCCGGCGGCAGGCACGTCGCCTCGAAGGCTCCGCTCGCCGTGCCGCCTGGGCCCGTGCCGGTGACGGTGCATCGCTCGCCGGCCGCGCCGACGGCGATCGCGATCGAGCCGTCGCACGCGACCGCCCCCGAGCTCACGTAGGTGCCGGTGCAGTCGTAGGTGCAGCTCGTCGCGCCCAGGCAGCTCCACGACACCGTCGAGGTCTGGCCGCACCCGGTGAACGAGCCGGAGCAGGCGGGCTTGCCGGCGCACGCCGCGTTGGCGATCGCCTGGGCGCTGCCGCCCGTGCCGGTCGCGTGGATGGTGCACGACTCCCCCGCGGTGTCGACGACGACCGACGCAGACCCGGAGCACGCCACGGCGCCGCTCGACGCGCTAGTGCCGCTGCAGTCGTAGCTGCAGGTGGTGGCGTTGGTGCAGGACCAGGTGAGCGTCGCGGCGCTCCCGCAGGCGATCGTCGCGGCGCCGAACCCCCCCGTGCACGCGGGCAAGGGCCCGACCGGGCCGCCGTCGTCGACGGGGAACAGCGCGACGTCGCCGAGGTCCGCGACGTCGGCGTGGCCGTCGCCCGCGCCTGCGTCGGCGGCCTGCGCCGACGGCTCGTTGCTCCCGTTGGCGCAGGCGAAGGGGAGCGCCGCGGCCACTAGGATCGGCGCGAGCGCGGCGACGACGGCGCGTCGAGGCCCGAGCGTCGCGCGTCGTGAAGTCCATCCTGCGGCGTGGGGGGCGGAGCGCGCGTTCGTCGGCATGGGCGATCCAATGGATCGCGAGGCGATCGCCGTGTCAAATGGGGTGCGACCGGCCGCTACCTGCGCGTCGCATCGCGGGCGTCGGGCCGGCGATCCCGCGGTGCGCCCGAGCGATCGGGGCAGCGTCGCCCTCACGGGCAGGCGGTGATCGTCGTCGCCGTCGCCGCGCTCCAGCCGAACGACGCGCTCGGGGCGTCGGCGTCCCCGCCCGCGTCAGCGCCGTCGAGGCTGCGATCGGTCTCGACGAAGGCGAGCGACCGGATCGCGAGCTGCTGCGAGAAGCCGCTCGTCGACCAGTCGAGGTGGACCTCCGAGAACAACGCCCCGGTGCAGAGCTGCACGGTGGTCTCGTCCATCGCGGCGCCGAGCGTAGCGGAGCCGGCCCACTCGACGGCGAGGGTCGTGGTCGGCAGGTGCGTCCCCGTCGCGAGCTTGCCGAGCGCGCAGAGGGGCGAGTCGACGTCGGCGGTCCGGATCGCGGCCGCGCCGATCTGCGGCCGACCGACGGTGGTGACCGACGAGCCGGAGACTGTCGCCGAGGTGTCGAGCTCGGAGGCGCGGATCGACCCCTTCGACAGCGGCCACGACGCGTCCCCCTGCTCGTAGGACATCGGCGCGCTCGCCGCGCAGCAGCTCGTGCCCGCGGTGCTCGTGCACGCGGCGTAGGTGCCCATCGCGGGATTGAGCGTGATCGACTGGGTCGCCATATCTAGCTTCACCGCCGTCGCGTCCAAGGCGAAGAGCTGGAGCGCTTCGGCTCCCGCGAGGTCTTGCTCGGAGGTCACGTGCGAGTTGGCCAGGGCGATCTTCGCGAGCTTCGTTCCCGACGCGTCGGTCAGATCGACGTCCATCCTGCGGATGAGCCGGCCGGCGAGGAGCTGCTGCATCAGCAGCGCGCTCAGCGCGCCGGGTTGCACCGTCACGTTGAACGCGAAGGTCGGCTTGCCCGCGCCGGCGCCGGTGGACGAGCCGGTTGCGGTCGAATCGGTGGCGTCGATGCGGAAGTCGACGACGCTCAGCGTGTCGGGGCCGAGGCTGGTGGACAGCGTGCCGGTCGAGGTCCTCGGGGCGGTCGCGTCGGCCGCGGCGTCGGCGTCGGCGTCGGCGTCGGCCGCGGCGTCGTTCGCGGCGTCGTTCGCTGCGTCCATGCCGGCGTCTGCGGCGGCGCCCGCGGGCCCGGTCGGTCCAGTCGGCCCGGTGGCCCCCGGATCCCCCTGCGGTCCGGTCGGCCCGGTGGCCCCCGGATCCCCTTGCGCGCCTGCCGGCCCCTGCGATCCACACGCGAGCAACAGAGCGAAGAGGACGGAGAGCCGAGCGATGCGCATAGGCGCACCATACTTGGTGGGGGCATCAAGCGCCGAGCGCAAAGCGCTTGTTTCGTGGATGAAACGCAGAGCCCGAGCACAGGTCGTGCGTTGCGGCGAGGCGCGAGCGCGCGATCACTTCAGCGGGCACACCACGGCGTCGAACTTGCCGCTGAGCGTCTCGACCTCGCCGCCGGCCCCTTTCTGCGCCGCCTCGAGATAGGCGCTGCCGATGACGTGCCGGCCCGCGTCGAACGAGACCGCGTCGAGCGTGACCCACGCGTTGCGCACCTCCAGACCGGGGCTTCGCACCCAATCCGAAGAGTCCCCGCCAGCGGGCAGCGGCACGCTGAGCAAGCGGCCATCGCCGCCGCGTCCGCGCACGACGAAGACCACCGAGCGCCGGCGCTTCGGGGGCTCGCCGTCGCAGGCGACCTTCTCGTCTTCGTAGAGGCGCAACAGCCGGATGCGTCGATCCTTGCCGCTCCCCGCGACGACGGCCTGGGCCGATCGCGCGACGAACGGGGTGCGTCCGAGCGCGCCGCGAAAGACGTCGTTCGTGGTCGCCGCGTCGACGGAGACGGGGACGGGCGCGGCGCGCGGCGGGTCGCCGCAGAGCTCGACCTCGAATTCGCCCCCCGCGGCGTCGAAGGGCTGGCCCGCGGCCGCGGCGCTGTCGGGGCGGGGCGCCTCGAAGTCGACGCGTCCCCGGATCGTGCGCGCCGAGACGGCGTCGAAGCCGTGCAACGAGAGCCGCGCCGGGGGGACGGCGCCGATCACGGGCGTGGCGACGGAGCGCGCGAGCGCGAACGCGGCCTGGTCGACCGGCGCGGGGTCGGCCCCAGCGAAATAGCCGCGCGCGGGGCCGGGGAGCAGCGACCACTGCAGCGCGCCGTCCGCGAGGTCGGCGTCGCTCGTCGCGCAGGAGACGCTCGGCGACGACGAGATCGTGAGCTCGAGCGCACCGCCCTTGGCGATCTTCGCGATGCCGCGCGTGAGCGAGATGCGCCCCAGCCT
>JAJXTK010000354.1 GCA_021783935.1 Myxococcales bacterium
GAAGGTCGCCGCCGCGATCGGCGACCGCGTCGAGAAGGGGGCGCCGCTCGCGGCGCTCGACACCTCGGATCTGCAGGCCTCGCAGCGCGTGGCCGAGGCGTCGGTGAAGTCGGCCACGGTGCAGCTGTCGGTGGCGCACGAGAACGACGCGCTCAGCGACGCGCTCATCGAGAAGGGGGCGGCGCCCGGCGTCGGCGCCGTGCAGGCCAAGGGGAGCGTCGGCCTCGCGAGCGCGAGCCTCGAGGCGGCGCGCGCGCAGGTCGCCGCGATCGGCGTCTCGATGCGCAACTCCACGATCTACGCCCCCTTCGCGGGCACGATCACCAGCGCGCCCACGGCGGCCGGCGGCGCGGCCAGCCCGGGCATGCCGCTCTTTCACCTCGTCGACGTCTCGTCGCTGCGCCTGGTCGGCACCGTTTCGGAGCTCGACGCCGAGCTCGTGAAGGTCGACGCGCCGGTGTCGCTCGAGGGCAAGCCGATCGCGGGCGCCAAGGTGC
The DNA here is from genome assembly GCA_021783935.1 of Myxococcales bacterium. GTDB lineage: Bacteria > Myxococcota_A > Polyangia > Polyangiales > JADJMO01 > CAIXWQ01. The sequence goes on from JAJXTK010000354.1 coordinate 498, forward strand.
GCATCGTGTTGCCGACGCTCGATCCGGCGACCCGTCGCGTCCAGGTCGAGGCGATCGTGCCGAACGACGGCGCCTCGCCGATGCTCGCGGGCTCGTTCGTGCGCGCGTCGATCGCGGGCTCCTCCAAGGTCGACGTGCTCGCGCTCCCGGCCACCGCGCTGCGCCCGGGCTCGCAGGACGAGGTCTTCGTCGTCGCCAAAGGCAAGGCCTCGATCAAGCGCGTGACCTTCACCCGCGGCCCGAACGGCGAGCTCTACGTGCGCGCCGGGCTCGACGGCGGCGACGTCGTGGTCGAGGCGCCGCCGACCGATCTGCCGGAGGGGGCGCCGATCGACGCGAAGGAGCCCGCGCGATGAACCTCTCGGCCGTCGCCATCAAGCGTCCCGTCTTCACGGTGATGCTCGGGGTGGCGCTGCTCGTCCTCGGGTGGGTCGGCTTCCGCAGCCTCGGCACCGACCTGTTCCCGGACGTCTCGTTCCCGGTCGCGGTGGTCACGATCCCCTACCCGGGCTCGAGCCCGGGCGAGGTCGAGAACCTCGTGACCAAGCCGGTCGAGGACGCGGTCATCAGCCTCAACGGCATCGACCGCGTGCGCTCGTTCTCGCGCGAGGGCGTGAGCACCGTCATGGTGATCTTCAAGCTCGGCACCGACATCTCCGACGCGGCGATGCAGGTGCGCGAGCGCGTCTCGGCGATCCGCTACAAGATGCCCGACGGCGCCAAGGAGCCGACCTTCACGCGCTTCGACGTGAGCCAGACGCCGGTGCTCACCTACACGATCGCGGGCGGCGAGTCGCTGCCGGCGACGCGCAAGTTCGCCGAAGACGTGATCAAGCCCGCGCTCGAGCAGATCGAGGGGGTGGCCTCGGTCGACGTCAAGGGGGGCGCGCCGCGCGAGGTGCGGGTGCTCGTCGATCGCAGCAAGCTCGACGCGCTCCACATCGATCCGAACGTCGTCGTCATGCGCCTGCGCGCGGCGAACCTGAACGTCCCCGCGGGGCAGTTCGACGAGGGGCGCCGCGAGATCGCCGTGCGCACGGTCGGCGAGCTCGCAGACGCCGAGGCGATCCGCAACGTGCCGATCGCCACGTCGAAGGACGGATCGAGCGTGCTGGTCCGCGACGTCGCGACGGTCGAGGACGCGTGGGAGGAGCGCGCCACGATCGTGCGCGTGAACGGCGAGAACGGCGTGGCCTTCGAGGTGCGCCGGCAGTCGGGGCAGAACACGGTGGCGGTCGCCGACGCGGTCAAGGCGCGCCTCGAGCAGCTGCAGAGGACCTTCCCGACCGGCGTGAAGACGTCGCTGATCTTCGACTCGTCGGAGTTCATCAACGAGAACATCCACGACGTGCAGGGCTCCATCGTGTTCGGCGGCGCGATGGCGATCCTGATCATCCTGGTGTTCATGCTCGACATCCGCTCGACGCTCATCTCGGCCGTCGCGCTGCCGACGAGCGTCATCGGCACGTTCTTCGCGATGTACCTGCTCGGCTACACGCTGAACATGATGACGCTCCTGGGGCTGTCGCTCGCGATCGGCCTCTTGATCGACGACGCGGTGGTCGTGCGCGAGAACATCTTCAAGCACCTCGAGCGCGGCAAGCCCGCGCGCCAGGCGGCGCTCGACGGCACCAAGGAGATCGCCCTCTCGGTGCTCGCCACGACGCTCACGATCGTCGCCGTGTTCATGCCCGTCGCGTTCGTGAAGGGGGTCGTCGGCCAGTTCTTCCGCCAGTTCGGCATCACGATCTCGGTCGCCGTGATGCTGTCGCTGTTCGTCGCGTTCACCATCGACCCGATGCTGTCGTCGCGCTTCAGCAAGCCGATCACCGAGCACCACCAGCAGGACGCGCTGCTCTGGCTCAAGCGCCCCTTCCTCGCCGTCTTCGGCTTCAACGAGCGGGTCTACCGCTCGATGCTCGGCTGGGTCGTGCGCCACAAGCTCGTCGTGGGGCTGATGGCGCTCGGCGGCCTCGGGCTCATGGGGTTCGTCGCCGGGCTCACCGGCTCGGACTTCATGACCTCGGAGGATCGCGGCCAGTTCATGGTCGAGGTCGAGCTCCCGGCAGGCGCGTCGATCGCCGAGACCGACCGCATCTCGCGGCAGGCCGAGCAGAAGCTGCGCAAGAACCCCGAGGTGAAGACCGTCTTCGTCAAGGTGGCCCCCGACACGCAGGCGAACAAGATGCAGTGGCGCGTCATCACGTCCAAGAAGCAGGAGCGATCGGTGCCGCTCGCGTCGATCAAGGACGACGCGCGCAAGGCGGTGTCGTGGGTCTCGGGGGCGAAGATCGCGGTCACCGACCCCGCGTTCATCGAGGGGGCGTCGGTCGAGGCGCCGATCATGATCGACGTGCGCGGCACCTCGTACGAGGAGATTGGGCCGCTCGCGGACCAGGTCGGCCGCATCCTCGAGACGACGCCCGGCGTCGAGGACGTGCAGGTCAAGTACACCCCGGGGCTGCCCGAGATGCGCGTCGAGATCGATCGCCGCCGCGTCTCGGAGCTCGGGCTCGAGCTCGCGCAGGTCGCGATGGCCGTGCGCACCGCGACCGACGGCGGCGACGCGGGCAACCTGCGCATCGGCAAGGACGAGATCCCGATCAAGGTGAAGTACGACAAGAGCGATCGCGACTCCGAGGAGGCGCTCGCGCGCATGACGATCGTGACCCCGAAGGGGCCGGTGAAGCTCCTCGACATCGCCAAGTTCGTGCGCGCCGACGGCCCGCAGGTCATCGAGCGCGAGGACCGCTCGCGGCAGATCCAGGTCTGGGCCGCGATGAAGGGGCGCCCGCTCGGCGACATCGTCAAGGAGATCCAGCCGAAGATCGACGCGCTGAAGAGGCCGCCGGGCGCGCGCATCGCCTACGACGGCCAGATCCGCCTCATGAACGAGACGAACTCCAACATGGGGCTCGCCCTGGGCCTCGGCGTCGTGTTCATCTACATCGTGCTCGCCTCGCAGTTCGAGAGCTTCATCCACCCGCTCACGATCATGCTGACGCTGCCGCTCGCGCTCGTCGGCGCGATCTTGTCGCTGTTCATGTCGGGCAATTCGCTCGCCATGGGCGCGATGATCGGCATCATCCTGCTGATGGGGCTGGTGACGAAGAACGCGATCCTGCTCATCGATCGCGCGATCGTCCGCGTGCGCGATCAGGGCGAGACGCCGATGCAGGCCATCCTCGAGGCGGGCCCGGAGCGCCTGCGCCCGATCCTCATGACGAGCGCCGCGATGGTGCTCGGCATGCTGCCGACGGCCCTGAGCACCGGCGGCGGCAGCGAGTTCCGCGCGCCGATGGCGATCGCGGTCATCGGGGGCGTCGTGAGCTCGACGCTCCTGTCGCTGCTGGTGGTGCCTGCGTTCTACCTCGCGATCGAGGACGCCAAGGGGCTGCTGCGTCGGCTGCGCAAGAAGCCGGCGAGCGGCGCCCAGCCGGCCGCGGCCGCGTGAGCGCGCGAGGGACACAGCAAGGCCAGGAGCGAAGAAGTCGCAGGGAAGCTCGCCAGGATCGCCTTCCCGCTCTGATACCAGCCCGATCCCTCCGCCCCTTCTGACCTTCTGCCCTTCCTGTTTTCTCTCTCTCTCTCGTGCGCAGACGCCTGGCGCCGCGTCACGCGAGGCGGGGCGCCTCGACCGCGAGCAGGCGCGTGTGGCACTCTTCGGCGCGGTGTCGGTGCTTCGTTTCGCGCCCTTTCGTCTCGATCTTGAGGCGGGGCAGCTCTATCGCGGGAGCGAGGCGGTGCGCCTGCGCCCGAAGACGTGGGACGTGCTCTGCTACCTCGTGGAGCACGCGGGGCGCCTCGTCACGACGCAGGAGCTGCTGCACGAGGTGTGGAGCGGCGTCTCGGTCTCCGCGGAGGTGCCCGCGGTGTCCGTGCGCGAGATTCGTCGCGCGCTCGGCGACGTCGACGAGGTTCGCCGCTTCGTCGAGACCGTCCCCGCGCGCGGCTTTCGCTTCGTCGCGCCGGTCGAAATCGACGGCGCGGTCGAGCCGTCGCGCGCGTCGGAGCGCGGGCACGCGCGGCTTCTCGTCGGCCGCGACGAGGTGCTCTTGCGCCTCGGGCGGGTGCGCGACGAGGTGCTCGAGGGGCACGCGCGCGTGTCGCTCGTCCAGGGAGAGCCGGGCATCGGCAAGTCGACCCTCGTCGGGGCGGTCGCCGAGGCGTTCACGGGCGCGGCGAGCCGATCGTGGTTCGCGCGCGGCCGGTGCGCGGAGCTCGCGGGCTCGCGCGAGCCGCTCGCCCCGGTCCTCGAGGGGCTCGGCGCCCTCTCGCGTGGGCACGATGGCGCGGCCGTGCGCGAGATCGTCCGAAGGAGCGCCCCCTCGTGCGCGTCGCGCTTCGCGTCGCCGGAAGACTCGGAGGCGCGCGGCGGGCCGCTCGATCCTCCGTCCGGCGCGCGGCTGATTCGGGAGCTCGCCGAGGCCGCGCGGGCCCTCGCCGAGCGCGCGCCGTTGCTGCTCGTCCTCGAGGACCTGCACCTCGCGGACGAGGCGACGTTGAGCCTCGTGCGCCTGCTCGAGTGGCGCCGCGACGAGGTGCCGCTGTGGATCGTCGCCACCGTGAGCACCCAGGGGGACGTGCGCGACGGCGTGCCCGACCTTCGCGAGCAGCTCGCGGCCTCGGACCCAGGCGCCCTCTTCGCGCTCTCGCCGCTGACGCGCGCGGAGCTGGATCGCTACCTTTGCGAGCGGCTCGGCGCGCAGGCGCCCGACGCGTTCATCGAGGCGGTGCACGGCTACTCGGAGGGGCGCCCCGGCGCCGCGATCCTGTTCACCGACTGGGCGATCGAGCGCGGCGCGCTGCTGCGCGAGGGCGGCGGGCTCGGCTTCGACCGCGAGGCGCTCGCGACGAGCGTGCTGCCCGACGTGCTGCGCGCGCCGCTGCTCAGGCGCCTGCGCGCCATGCCGACGCACACCGCGCACCTGCTGGAGGCGGCGTCGGTCATCGGCGACGCGTTCAGCGTCTCGACGCTCGCCGGGGTGGTCCAAAGGCCGCGCGAGGAGGTCGACGCGATCTGCGCGGCGCTCGCGCGCGCCCACGGCCTCTTGCAGCCGAGCGGTGACGAGCGCCTCGACGACGGCTCGACGAGCGCGCGTTGGGCCTTCGCGAACCCCTTGCTGCGTGCCATCCAGTACGCAGAGCTCTCGACGTCGCGCCGGGTGGCGCTGCACCTCGCCGTCGCCCGCGAGATCGAGCGCGCGCGGCCGCTGGGGCTCGCGGCCATTGCGGGCGAGCTCGCGATGCATTCGCGGCTCGGCGGCGACCCGGCGACCGCCGCGCGCTACCTCGTCCTCGCCGCGCAGGTCTCGCAGCGGAGCGGGGCTGTGCACGAGGCGCTCGAGCAGCTCGAGGGGGCAGAGGCGCTGCTCGTGCACGTCGAGCCCGCGATGCGCACGGCCATCCGCGCCCGGGCGGCGCTCGGTCGCGGGGCCGCGCTCACGGGCATGCGCGGCTACGGCGACGACGCGGCGGCCGAGGCCTACCGCGAGGCGCACGCGCTGGCGATCGAGTGCGGCTCGCGCGACGACGAGGTGGTCGCGATCGACGGGCTCTGGTGCTGCGCCCTCGCGTCCGGCGAGCTGCGGCGCGCGCGCGCCCTCGGCGAGGAGCTCGCGGAGATCGCGGAGCGCTACCCCGACGAGGCCTACCGCATGAGCGCCGACGCGCTGCTCGGCGCGACGCTCCTGCACGCGGGCGAGCCGCGCCGCGCGCTCGATCGGCTCGAGCGCTGCCGCCGCGCGACGCGCACCGCCGAGCAGCGCCGTCAGGCGCTCTTGACCTTGCTGCACCCGGCGGTGACCTCGCGCAGCAACGGCGCGATCGTCCTGTGGTTTCTCGGCTTCCCCGTGCGCGCGCTCGAGCGCGCGCACGAGGGGATCGCCATCGCGCGCGCCCTGCGGCACCCGCCGGCGCTCGCGTATGCCCTCAACTGGGGCGCGGTCGTGCACCAGATGCGCGGCGAGCTCGACGAGATGGAGCGGCTCGCGCTCGAGGCCGCCTCGGTGTCGATCGCGAACGACTGGCTGCCGCACCGAGGCTTCGGACGGCTGCTCGCCGCGCTGGCGCAGTCGAGTCGCGGGCCGGCGGCTGCCGGTCGCGCGCGCGAGCTGCTCGAGCGCGCTCGCGCGCTCGTGCGCTTCGGGACCCCTTACGTCATGGGGATCATCGCGGAGATCGCGCTCCACGAGGCGGCGATCGACGACGCGACCGAGGCCATCGACGCGGGGCTCGAAGCGGCGCGGCGCTCGGGCGAGCACGCCTACGTGCCCGAGCTCCACCGCCTGCGCGCCGTGGCCGCGGGCGCGCGCGGCGAC
>JAJXTK010000355.1 GCA_021783935.1 Myxococcales bacterium
TCTCGAACGCGTCGGTCATCCCTTCCCTCTCGCTCAACACCACTGATCGCCGCAATCCTGCGGGGCCATCGCCATAATTGCGTTACGTTCGCACGATCAAATCGTGCCGTCGCTGGATCTCCACCCTGACGCACACGCGTACGCCCCGCTCGTCGGATCTTTCGCGCAGATCGGCGTCGGCTCCGCGCACGCCGTGGTGCAACTGCCGCAGTGTGCGGCAGTGGTCACGTCGGTCTCGCAGCCGTTGTTCGGGTTGGTCGAGCAGTGGGCTCGGCCCGGCATGCACGCGCCGCCGAGGGAGCAGGTGCCCGCGGTGCACGTGACCGCGGCGGGATCGACGCCGGGGAACGTCGTGCAGTCATGACCGCAGCTGCCGCAGTTCTTCGGATCGACCCCGAGGTCGACGCACACGCCCGCGCACGAGGCCTTCGTGCCGCACGCGTCTGCGCCGATGTCGCCGTCGTCGGCGGGAACGGCGTCCGCCTCGAGCCCCGTGTCGAGCCCAACGCTCGAATCGTCGGTGGGTGCTTCGGCCGCCGTGTCGGGCGTAACGACGTCATCACCTCCGTCGGCAACGTCCCCGTCGTCTGTGCCAGCCGGCGCGTCGACATCGCTTCCTGTCGTCGCCGATCCTCCGCAGCCGAACGGCGTGACGAGGAACGCCGACGCGGCGAGGAGCGCGAGCGAGCGGCGCGACCGCGCTGCTCTCACGGCGGCCCCGGACATCCTCAGTACACCTTCTTCGCGCGCAGCTCGGCGGCCTGCTTCTTCAGGACCTGGAACTCCTCGCCGTTCACGTACTTGTCGAGTCCGGTCATCACCTGCTGGTACAGCGCCTCGTTGATGATCGCCCAGCCATCAGGGACAGCGCCGTCTCCCGGGCCTCCGCAGAGCGGCCCCGAGGTCTCGGCCTGCTGGGTCTCGAGCTTCGTCTCGAGCCGCTTCTTCCAGATGATCTCCTTGGAAAGGGGCTCCTGGACGACGAGATTCACATTGCCGGCCCCGGAGAAGATGACCGTGCAATCGGTGTGGGGCCCGGTGGACCACCCGGGGCCCGTCTCGCGCACATTCGTGCGGTCGATCTTCAGCGCGACGTCGAGCTCGCCGTAGAGCACGAAGTCCGCCGCTTTCTTGTCGGGGAACGTCATGTCGTCGAGCGAGGCGAAGGGGCCGGTCGTGTTGAACCCCTTGTTGGACAAGAGCTCGCCGAAGCTCGCCCTGAGGGCGCTGAACATCGTCTTGGAGACGTTGTCGCCCTTCATCTTCGCCCAGTAGTCCTTGCCGTCGCCGGTCCACGTGGGCGCGATGATGGCAACGGTCACGTCGATCTTCTCAGGGGCGTGGGGAACCGAGTACGTGAAGTTCGGCTCGTACGGAGGCTTCGGCGGAGCGGCCGCGGGCTTCGATGCACTTCCGGCGGCAAGGAGGCCGAACACGGCGAGAACCAGCGTCGAGGTGAAATGTCGGATCGAATCATCCATGGGAGAGGACCTCCGTTCGGGAAGCTGTATTCGAAACAAGCCGCCACGCGATCACGTACGCGGCGGCTGAGACAACGATGTCGAGGACGTCGAAGGTTCCGGGCATGAGCCCGGCGAGCTGCCCGAGCTCCTCGCCGACGACGAGCGCGAAGCCAGCGACGAACCATGCGCGCCGCCCCCGCGCGCCGGCCCCCGCCCACACGAGCGAAAGCGCAGCGCCGAGCGCCCAGCCCCAGGCCGCGTCCGCGACATGGAAGCGCAGCACGTCGGGGATGCGCGTCGCGACCGGCAGCGTCACGCGACGAAGGACACGAAGCGGAGCGAGGACGCCCAACCCGACGAGCCGCTCGACGCTCGCACTGAAGAGCGCGTACGAGGCGACGCCGAGAGCGAGCGGCAGCGCGACGTGCGATAGCGCGAGCCGAGCCACCGGCGCGCGCAGCGGGCCTGCCGCGGAGGGCGCGGGCACCATCGCTTCATGCGCGGGCTGTGCAGCGTCGATAGCGACGCATGCGGGGAGGGACAGAGGCTTCATGGGATCCCTCGAGACCTTCGACGGCTGCGCAGTGCCTGCGCGAACCCATCGGCGTGCGGCGGCGCCGCACAGATCGACGCGGCGCTGCAGGTGACGACGACGGGCGCGCAACGCGAGAGACCGCGTCGTCGTGCCGATCGCCGAGGAGCCATGCGTGCTCGGGCGTCGGGAGCGCGGACGCTGCGGTCTCCCTCACGCTCGCGAGTGTCGACGAACGGTTCTTCGTGGTCAGAGCAGCGGATCAGCTCGCCACCGCATCGACGCGGTCGAGCATGACGGTGTACAATTTTCGCGCAATCCCGCATGCATGCGCGAAGCGATCACGCGTTTTCTGTCGAGTCTCTCGGGGCTCCGCGCCCCACGGACGATCTCGACCTACGAGCACATTCTCGTCGGGTTGGAGGGGTTTTGCGTGCGCCGAGGCCATGCGCAGCCGAGCCGCTCAGACGTCGAGGCCTTCCTTGCGCGCCCACGCGCGGATGGCGAAGCCCGCGCGCCGGCGTCTCGTAACCAGGCGCTCGCCGCGATCCGCGTGTTCGCTGCACACGCGACGCGCGAGGACGTGCTCGCCGTCGACCCGACCGATGGGATCCCGTTCGCTCGCGCTGCTCGTCGCGATCCGACGTCGCTCACGGTTTTCCAACTCCGGCGACTTTTCCAGATCGCGGCCTCATCCGCGAGGAGGCGCTTCCGCGAGCGCGACCTCGCGCTGCTCGCCCTCCTCACCCAGGCCGGCCTTCGCGTGACCGAGCTCGCCTCGCTCGACCTCGAGAACGTCGACCTCGACGCGCGGCTCCTCGTCGGCGTCGTGGGCAAGGGCGGAACCGTGCGCAGCATCCCGCTCGCGGAAGAAACGGCGAAGCTCCTCGGCGGGTGGCTCGCCGCCCGCGTCGATCACGCCGACCGCGACGAGCGCGCGTTCCTCGTCGGACACCACGGGCGCCGGATGTCGATCCGATCGGTGGAGCGCTTGTTCGCGCGATGGCGACCGCTGCTGGGCAACATGCACCTGCACCCGCACCTCATGAGGCACTCCTTCATCACGAACGGCATCGCGCTCGGCGGCGACATCGTGAGCCTTCAACACTTGGCCGGTCACGAGAGCATCCGCTCGACGCAGCGGTACGCGCACCTCGTCGACAGTCGTCGCCTCGACGCCGTGCGCCGCCTAGCGGTCGCGATCCCGCCCGAGCTCGTGCCGGCGCCACCGCCTGCCTCTGCGGCACAGAGCGTCGCCGAAGATGCGGCCGACGTGGCGGATCGGCTGCCTACGCCCGCCTCACCGAAAGTTCTTGACCACGAAGAACCGTTCGACGACGCGGCGTAGCCGATCGCGCCGCCGCAGAGCCGCGGTCGCGAGTAGGCGTGGAAGGGGTGCTGCGCGAGCGCATCCACTCCGCGGTGCCGATCGCCGCTCAGCGCTGCGGGTGCTTGCTCTCCTCGATCGCGCGATCGAGCTCGTCGAAGATCCCTTCGGCGCGAACCGGCAGCTTGCCGGCCTCGATCGCCTCGTTCAGCGCCTCGATGTCGCCAGATTGAAGTTTCGGAGTGCGCCGGAGCGCGGCAAGGATCGCGGCGCCCGTGCCGATCGGCGGCCGGTCGCCGGCAGGCGCCGGCAGTTCGATGCGCATCAGGATCTCGGTCCCATCGGGGAGATCCAGGGGCACGAGCGGTACGAGCCAGCCGCCCTCGACGCGCGCGCGGATCGTGCGCGGGCCGGGCAGCGGTCTCGGCAGCGTACGGTCGTCGCCCATCTCCGTTGAGCCTGGGCCGCGATCCCAGATCGGTCAAGTACGGCGACGCGGGGCGTGGACGCACACACGGCGCGGATCCAACGCTCGCAACACGATGAAGCCCGGTCGCAACGATCCCTGCCCGTGCGGGAGCGGCAAGAAGTTCAAGAAGTGCTGTGCCGACACGTGGGAGGTACCGGCTGTCGGGCCGGCTCCAATGGGCCGGAGCGCCGCGGAGATCGCGGCGCGACTTGCCGAGGACGTGGCTCCGCGAGACCGCGGTCTCACGCTCACCCCATACGCGGTCGCCAAGATCGCAGAAGATCCCAACGTGCTGCGCTCGCTCTCCTCGCGCGATCGGGCGCGGGTCGAGAAGGGGCTTCGCGAGAGCTGGACGATCGCGAAGGTCCGGGCCTTGTCGACCGACGCGATCGTCGAACTGCTCCGGCGCTTTGACGTTGCGTGGGACGAGAACGAGTTCGCCTCCGCGGCGGGCACGAGGTGGTCGGCCTGGTCGATCATGGAGGACTGGCTCGCGCGGGGCACGAGCTGCCGCGGCAAGGAGGAGGACTTCCTGGGCCTCGCCGCCTGCGAGCTCTGGAAGCGCCTCGTGCCGCAGCGCCCCTCCATCGAGATGATCGACGACTGGATGCAGGAAGGGTACGCGTTGCTCGACGCGGACAAGATTGCCGAGGCCGCGAGCTGCTGGCTGCAGGTCTGGTCGACGCTTCGAAATCGATTCCATCCGAGCATGCGCACGATGGACGCGACGGCCGAGGTCTTCTCGGGCTCGCAATTCCTCGGCAACTGGGTCCAGGACACACTCGACGCGATCTGGAGCGCCTCGCGCTCGGAAGCTCGCCTCGTCGAGCACGGGCGACGGTACTGCGAGGAGTGGATCGCGCAGTTCCCCGACGAAGACGAGCTGCTTCAAGTCAACTTCCGCCGACAGCTCGCGGACTTCCTGTTCTGCGAGGGCGACGTGACACGCGCAGAACGTCTGCTCCTCGAAGTCGTCGAGAAGTGGCCGAAGAACGTCTGGGGCTACGTCGCGCTCGCCGACGCCCACAGCAACCTCTTCCCCGCGTCGACGCTCCCCAAGGACCTCGATGCGGCTCGCGCGTGGATCGAGCGTGGCTTCGTCGCGATCGGCCCGGATGGAGAGGGGCGCGACGTGCTCGCGGAGAGGTTGCGCGACCTGCGGGGGAGCGATTCGAAGCGTTGAGGCTGCGGGCTCGCGACAACCAGCGTCAAATCACCATCTCTCCCGGCGCCGACTCGGCGCACAGCTTCGCGGATCTGGGCGAGGGCTCGGCCGGCGTTCGCGGCGTCGGCCGAAGCGACGGGCGAGGTTTGCTTCACGGTCATGGTCGCGCGGCGACCTTTGGCCTCGCGTTCCCGCGAACGGCTGCGAGGACGGGGCGCTCCTCACGCGTTGCAGGCCGCTACGCGGGTCGCCTTGACGAAGGCCTGCGCGCTTGGCACCGTGGTTGCATGACTCTCACGCTTCGCTTCGGAAATCGCCAACGTCGAAAGGAGGTCCCGATGAGCACACGGTTGATCCGCGGCCGCGTTCGAGGAGGCCGCGTCGAGCCGATCGAGGAGGTCGAGCTCCACGAAGGCGAAGAGGTCTCATTGGTGATCACGGAACCCACGCCTCCCCCCGGCACGAAGGAGACGGTGCTTGCCGTTCTGCGCAGGTCGCCACCGCTCACCGCCGAGGAGAGCGCCGAGCTCCGGGCTTCGATTGCTGCGGGCCGTGTGCCGGCGCGAACCGAAGGCATCTTCGATCGTGAGAGGAAGTGACCGGTATGCAGTACCTCCTTGACACAAACGCTATCTCTGACCTCATGGAGGGGCGCCGCAGCGTCATCGACCGACTCTCGGCGATCGAGGCCAGCGACGCCGTCGTGACGTGCGCAATCGTGCAGGGTGAAGTCCTGTTCGGAATCGAGCGTCTCCCTTCCGGTAAGCGGCGGGACAGGTACGCTGCCAAGGCTGCAGAAGTCTTCTCCGGAATCCCGTGCAAGGGGGTTCCGGTATCCGCTGCCGACCACTACGCGCACATCAAGAACGACCGATCACGTGCCGGCGCGCCAATGAGCGACAACGATCTCTGGATCGCCGCAACCGCACGCGCACTCGGAGCGACGCTCGTCTCGCGCGATCGCGATCTCGAAGGTATCGACGATCTGTTGGTCGAGAGCTGGACCACCTGATCGCCGCGTGCGCCTAGTCGCCGACGTCCCCTGGACGCCGGCCCTTTTTCTTTTTGTGCCCGGGATCACTCGGTAATGCCCCTCAGTGCAGCATCTCGCGTCGTTTCGCCGCGTCCGCGTCGTCTCGCTCGTTACCTTCCTCCCACGTCCGCCCCTCGCGCAAGTCGTTCCAGCAGAACCGCACGCCCTGGTTGTCGTTCGGATTGAGCGCGAGGATCCGCTCGAACATCATCTGCGCTTCGAATGCGCGTCCGAGTCGCCAGTAGCAAAGCGCCGCGCCGTGGAGGCAGCGGAGGAACGGGCGGTTGTACAGGCATGCCCACGGCAGGAAGCCGTCGAAACCTCTCGGCAGCGAAAGCTCACCGATCGCGATCCCGACCTCGTAGTGGAGGAGGGCGCCTTTGGGATTGCGCTCGAACTCGATGTTCCCGAGGTGCCTGTGGGCGTCGATGCAGCGAAGGTCGTGGTGCAGGACGTCCATGAGGAAGAGCGTCGCACCCTCCTCGTCGCCCGCGGCCACCAGATCAGCGGCGTCGCTCACGGGATGTTCATCGAGATCCTCCGAGCGAGGCCCCCAGGCGAGCGCATCGAACTCGAACGCGGGCTTCGGGCGGGCCGTGAGCTTCCGCCAGAGCGGCGCATACGGATCGGGCGCGGGGAACGGCTCGTACACCTCGCGTGCGTCGAAAAGCTCGCCGTCACGGAGGGGAAGGGGCTCGAGGCCAAGGCGAGCGACATCGAGAACGGCTCGCTCGACCTCGCCGCTCGCGTACGCGTCGCCCCGCCAGGTCCACCGCTTCGTGATCCGGAGCGTCGCGACGTG
>JAJXTK010000356.1 GCA_021783935.1 Myxococcales bacterium
CGGCGGAGGACGTGGCGCGCGTCGTGGAGCTCGGCGGGCGGGTGAGCGCGATGCTGTCGCGGCTGGCGTAGGCGCGGGCGGTCGCAGCCGGCGTCGGGCGCGGCGCCGGTTGCGGCAGCGGATCCGCGGACTCGCAAGCGCCTGCGAGTCGAGGACGGCGGCGGCAGCGGCAGCGGCAGCGGTGGCGGCATCGGCAGCGGCAGCGGCATCGGCCACGGCCACGGCCACGGCAACGGCAACGGCAACGGCAACGGCAACGGCATCGGCAGCGGCAGCGGCAGCGGCATCGGCCACGGCCACGGCCACGGCATCGGCCACGGCATCGGCCACGGCACCGGCCCCGGCTCCGGCTCCGGCTCCGGCCACGGCCCCGGCCTACCGATCTCGCCAGCGGTCGCGCTCGCGCGAGGGCCGCCGCGCCGCGATGCGCGTCGCGCCGCGTCGTGCCATAGTCCTGACCCGTGGCCGGCGCGCCCGAGCACTCGCAGTCGAACCCCGCGATCGCCGCGGTGCGGCTCGGGCGATACGCGCTGTTCGGCGAGATCGCCCGCGGCGGCATGGCGACCGTGCACTTCGGGCGGCTGCTCGGCTCGGTCGGCTTCTCGCGCACGGTCGCGATCAAGCGGCTGCACCCGCAGTTCGCGGCAGATCACGAGTTCGTCTCGATGTTCGTCGACGAGGCGCGGCTCGCGGCGCGCATCCAGCACCCCAACGTGATCTCCACCCTCGACGTCATCGCCGAGGGGAACGAGCTCGCGCTGGTGATGGACTTCGTGCAGGGCGCCTCGCTCGCGCGGCTGATCCACGCCTCGGCGCAGCTGCAGTCGCGCGTGCCGATGCGCGTGATCTCGGCCGTGATGCTCGGCGTGCTCGCCGGGCTGCACGCGGCGCACGAGGCGAAGAACGAGCGGGGGGAGCCGCTCGGCATCGTGCACCGCGACATGTCGCCCCAGAACGTGCTGGTCGGCGCCGACGGCGTCGCGCGCGTGTTCGACTTCGGCATCGCCAAGGCGACCGGCCGCCTCTCGACCACGCGAGAGGGGCAGTTCAAAGGCAAGATCTCGTACGCCGCGCCGGAGCAGCTCGGCAACGGGCAGAGCGATCGCCGCACCGACGTCTACTCGGCGTCGGTCATCCTCTGGGAGCTCTTGACGCAGAAGCGCGCCTTCCGCGGCGACGATCCTCTGCACGTCCTCAAGCAGGTGATCCAAGGGGAGATCTCGCGCCCCTCCGAGCACGTCGAGGGGATCCCGCCCGAGCTCGAGGCGGTCGTCATGCAGGGGCTCTCCAAGGACCCGGACGATCGCTTCGCCACTGCCGAGCAGATGGCGCTCGCGCTCGAGCGCGCCGAGCCGTACGCCTCACCGCGCGAGGTCGCCGAGTGGGTCGCCGCGGTCGCGGGCGACGAGCTGCGCTCTCGCGCCAAGGCCATCGAAGAGATCGAGCTCAGCTCGCAGACGCTGATCTCCCCGAGCGACGTGCCGACGCTGGTGCGTCAGGCGCAACGCGAGGTCGAGGCGTACGAAGAGGTCGATGCGAGCGAGCTCATCGAGCGGACCTCGGCGGGGGTCCCCTCGGCCAAGGCGGCGCGCGTCTCCACGGCGACCGGCGTCGGCACGCTCGCCATCCCCGCGCCCGACGGGGGCTCGAGGCGCGGGCTCGGCGCGTGGATCGCGTTCGGTGCGATCGCGCTCGTCGTCGCCGCCGGCGGCGTCGTCGTCTGGGTGCAGACGCGCCCGATGCTCTCGGCCGACACGTTCACCCGGCGGGCGCCGCCGCTCGCCGCCAAGCGCGACATCCGCGCCAAGGTCGAGGACGCGCCGAGCACCGCCAGCGCGTCCGCCTCGTCGTCGCCCGCTGCGAGCGTCGCGCGCTTGGTTGCACCGCCGAGCCCGCGCGCGCCGGCGTCCGCCTCGATCTCCGCGGCGCCGAGCGAGGCTCGCCCTGCCTCGAGCGCCTCGGTCGCCTCGAGCGCCGCGGCCTCGTCGGCCGCCACGGCGGCGGCGAACTGCACGCCTCCCTACACGATCGACGAGGACGGCATCCGGCACCTCAAGCCGGAGTGCCTCTAGTGCCGCGCGCCCAAGCCTCGACCGGTGGCTTCCAGCTTCGTTCGCCGCCGCACTAGCAGGCCGTTTCTCAACGGCCTGCTAGCCCGCGCGATCACCGCCCCGCGTCGGCCAGCTCGCCGTCGAGCTCGCGCAGCGACGATCTCGTCTCCTCCGCGAGGCTCTCGAGCCGCTGCCGCTCGATCTTCTTGCGCGCGGCGTCGGCGCTGCGGCCCGCGCGCTCGAGCGCCGAGATCTCGGCCGGCATCGTCGCGAGCCGAGCGTCGTACCCCTTCAAGAGCGCGGCCGCGTCGTCGCGCTGCTTCGCCAGGCGCTCCTTGCGCGTCAGCGGGGGGGCGACGCTCGGCTCCGCGTCCGCGTCTTGCTCGGTGGCGCCGGCATCCGCTGGCGCGGGCTCGATCGACGACCGGGAGGGGGCCGCGACGACGGGGGGCGGCCTGCTCGATGGGGCGCGCGCAGAGCTCTCGGAGGTCGCCGTCGCGCGCTCGGGCTTCGGCGCCGGCCCGCCCGCCGTGAGCGCGTAGATGACGCCAGCGAGCCCGAGCGCGAGCCCGACGGGCAACAAGATCGCGACGCGCCAATGTCCCAGACCCCCGGCCATCGCGGGCGTTGTCGTACGCCCCAGCCCGACGCGCAAGCGCGCGGGCCGCGCGGGATCTCAGAACACGTCGCTCGAGAACCGGAAGGCGAGGACGTGGTCGGCCCCGCCCGCGCCGCCGCCGTGCACGACGACCGCGCCGTCGTGGTTGGTGCCGCCGTTCTTGTGGATGTCGTGGATGCCAGTGCCGTCGCTGTAGGTCAGGCCATGGATCGCCACGCGCGAGGCGTTGGCGAGCTCGCTCTGGAGCTTGGCGACCAAGGCCGACTTCGACATCGCCGTGAACTCGGTCGAGTGGACGCCGAGCGTGTTCACGTAGCTGAAGCCGACGTTGCTGAACCCCTCGGCCGGCAGCTGGCCGGCGGGGAGGTCCTTGGTGAGGATCGAGACCTGATCGCCCGTCGTCGACTCGACGTTGATGGCGACGTCGTAGCGCTTGCCCGAGATGTCGAGCTGCAGGTGCACGTGCCCGCTGTCGCTCGGGCAATTCACCGACGAGTAGGGGGGGATGATCGCGATCAGGTCGGCCTCGACGGCCCCATACGTGCTCGTCGGGAGGCCGCTCGCCAAGCGGCTCGACGAGACGCACGCGAGCCGCTCGGGTGGCGGGACGCTCGAAGCCGTGTCGGAGCCGGCGTCGTCGCCGCCGACCTCGGCGATGGCCGAGTCGTCCGAGGACGCGGCGTCGTCGCCGGGCGCGACGCCGTTGCCGGTCGTGCCTCCGCCGCAGCCGGCGAGGAGGATCGAGAGCCAGAGCCAGGGGGCGAGCGAAGCGCGACGCGCCGATCGAAGGACGAACACCGGCGCAAACATGGCACGAAGGGGCAGCGAAGGCACGTCTGCGGGGAGCGGGTGCCGCCCTGGCTGGCGAGCTGTGGTGAGGCTGCTCCCACGAGCCGACGTCGAGGCGCACCGAGGCGACACGGTACTAGCAGGCCGTTGAGAAACGGCCTGCGGAAACTGTGACAGACAGCAGGCCGTGTCGATCGCGCGGCGAGTTTCGGGTTGACGCGGGAGAGGCTCGGGCAGCTCCGGAGAAACTCAACGGCCTACTAGCAGGCCGTTCGACCGCGCGGCCACGGCGCTCGTGGCCGTCGCCTCCATCGCGCCGTGCGCGGCTTACTTCCCGCCCCGCGGCGCGCGCGCTACCTAGAGGGCATGCGCCTCGGTCGATCGATCGCCGGACTGCTCCTCGCGACGACGTCGTTCGGCGCGGCCGCCTCGCTCTCGGCGGCGAGCGCCGACAAGGCCTCGTGCGTCGCCGCCTACGAGGCCGAGCAGACGGCGCGCAAGGACGGCAGGCTGCGCGAGGCGCGTGACAAGGCGCTCTTCTGCGCGCAGGCCGCCTGCCCCGCGGTCGTGCGCGATCAGTGCACGCAGTGGATCACCGAGATCGAGCAGAGCATGCCCACGGTCGTCTTCTCGGTGACCGACGACGCGGGCAACGACGTGACCGACGTCGAGGTGTGGGTCGACGGCGTCAAGCTGATCGACAAGCTCGATGGCAAGGCGGTCGCCATCGACCCGGGCAAGCACGCGCTCAAGCTCGTCCCCGCGTCGGGCGCGCCGGTCGAGCAGACGATCGTCGTGCGCGAGGGGGAGAAGAACCGCGAGGTGAAGCGCACGCTCGCGGCCGACAAGCCGGAGGCGCCGACCGAGCCGACGTCGCCGGACGGCGCGAAGCCGAAGCCGGCCGAGGTGCCCGCCGCCCCGCCCCCCGAGCTGCCGCGCGAGCGCCCCACCCCCGCGGCCGTCTACGTGCTCGGCGCCGTGGGCCTCGTCGGGCTCGGCGTCTTCACGACGTTCGCCGTGCTCGGGATGCAGAACAAGACCTCCCTCGACAACAGCGGCTGCCGGCCCAACTGCGCCCAGAGCGACGTCGACCGCGTGAAGCAGCAGTTCTTGATCGGCGACCTCGGGCTCGGGCTCGGCGTGGTCTCGCTCGGCGCCGCGGCGATCGTCTACCTCACGCGCGGCGAGGCGCCGCCGGCGGAGCCGAAGGCGGGGTGGAGCTGGCAGCTCGCCCCCTCGCGCGACGGCGCGATGGGGGTCGTCCGGCTCACGTTCTGAGCGCCGTCACGGGCACGTCGCGCCGAGCGCGTTGCGCTTGCCCGGGAAGCCGTAGAGCGCGGCGCTCGTCGCCGAGACCATGCCGTACTGGTCCGGCGCGGTCGCCGGCACGTCGACCCAGTGCGCGGTCGTGTAATTCGAGGCGTCGAGGCGCAGCGACGGATCGCACGCCGAGGGGAACGCGAACGACTGGCCGTGCACCGGCCACGTCGGGTAGCCGGTGGTCGCGCGCGACTTGATGATCGCGGTCTCGAAGGGGAGCGTGGCGCCGGCCGCGTAGACGGTGAAGGTGAGCTCGTCGCTGTTGCCGATGACGTCGCCGGCGCTGGCACCGAGGTCGAAGACGATCGCCGGGTTCAGCCCGTAGCTGGACGCGTCGGCGAGGAAGACCGCCTTCGAGTCGGCGAGGACCACCGAGGCCCCCGGCGCGACGGTGGTGCCGGCGGGGAAGGTGAAGCTGTAGTGGTTGATCGTCGACCAGGTCAGCACGGCGCGCACGCCGGCGAGGTCGTAGGTGCAGCTCGGATCGTAGTTCGTGTACTCGACCCACTCGTGGTTGTCGCCGGTGGCGCCGGCGTCGGTGCTGCCGCCGCTGATGGCGCGGACCATGACCTCGGAGAGGCCGAAGTGCGTGGGGATCGCGCAGGGGCCGGCGTCGGCGTCGGCGTCGGCATCGGCTCCGGCCTCGGCACCGGCATCGGCTCCGGCATCGGCATCGGCATCGGCAGCGGCATCGGCTCCGGCCTCGGCACCGGCATCGGCACCGGCCTCGGCACCGGCACCGGCATCGGCCTCGGCACCGGCCTCGGCACCGGCCTCGGCACCGGCCTCGGCATCCCCCTCGTCGGGCGTGCTGCTGTCGAGCCCCACCTCGCTCGTTGCGTCCGCTCCCCCCGCGTAGCCGCTCATGTCGACGGCGAGGCTGCACCCCGCGAGGCCGATCACCACGGTCGACGAGGCGAGGACGAGCGACGAGCGGGACCGCTGGAGCACCACAGCGGCAAGGCTGCCACAGCTGCGACGACGCGTCGCGGCGCCCCGGCCTCGCGAGGCGGGGCGCGCCGCGGAGAGGTCGGAATCGCGGTGATTTGCGCGCACGGTGGCGCTGCCGCGCGAGGGGTCGCTATCATCCCACGCGTCGTGGCGGCCTCCGAAGACGCGGAACCCCGGCGAGGATCGCCGCACGCTGGCCAGGGCCGGCTCCCGTCGCTGCGGGAGCTCGCCAGCTCTCCCGACGCGCCCGCCAAGCCTCGGCGTTGGGGGCGCCTCTCCGACGTCACCCCGGCCTCCCCGGCCGCGCTCGGCGGCAAGGGGTCGCGGCTCGTCTGGCTCGTGCGCCACGGCTTCCGCGTCCCCGAGGCGCGCGTCATCCCCGCCGCCGTGTTCGACGCCGTCGCCCGCGAGGCGCTGCCGCCCGGGCACGACGTGCGCTCGCTCTTGCGGCTGGCCGGCACCCGCGAAGGGGTCGAGCGGGCCGGGCGCGCCCACGCCCTCTTGCGCGAGGCGCCGCTCCCCGCGTGGCTCGAAGCCGAGCTCGCGCGCGCGTGGCAGGAGCTCGACAAAAGCGCGCCGTGGGGGCTCGCCGTTCGATCGAGCGCGACCTGCGAGGACGGCAACCTCACCTCGCTCGCCGGCCTGGCGACGACCTGCCTCGGCGTGCGCGGCGCCCCCGCGCTCGCCGACGCCGTGCGCGAGGTCTGGGCCTCGCTCATCCTGCCGCGCGCGCTCTCGCACCTCGCGCAGGTCGGCATCCACAGCGCCTCCATGGCCGTCGTCATCCAGGTGATCGTCCCGGCCGACGCGAGCGGCGTCGCGACCGCGACCGAGCCCGAGATCTTCCCGGCTGCGCACCTCGATCAGAAGCCCCCCGAGCCGCCGCGGCCGCGCCACCTCGAGCTGCTCGTCAACGCGACGCTCGGCCTCGGCGCCCCCATCGTCGCGGGGCACGTGAGCCCCGACGTGCTCCGGGTGCGCGCGCGCGTGGGGGGCGGGCCCGAGCCGCGCGCCGAGGCGGTCGAGGTCCTCGAGCGCACCA
>JAJXTK010000357.1 GCA_021783935.1 Myxococcales bacterium
CGGGCGCCACCGCCGGAGCGCTCCAGGTTCGTCCGCCGTCGGTCGACCGCGTCAGCGCGTCGGCGCGAATGCCGACCACCGCCGTCTTGCCCGACGTGAGCGAGCGAATCGCGCTGCCACCCTGCACGCGGTCGACTGGGCCGAGCGGTGTCGCCGCGTGGTAGACCGCACCGCCCTTGCCGACGATGAGCACGCCGCCGACCGGATCGACGACGCCGCCCACGAGATCCTCTGGCAAGAACGTCTCGGCGCTGCGCGGGGGCTCGCCTTCGCGCGCGAGCCAGCGCTCGCCGGCACGCCCGTAGTGGAGGACGGAGCCGTCGGGAAGATCGACGCCGCCAAGCAGGTGCGAGTGCAGCACGACCCAGCGTGCCGGGGTTGCTACGGCAGGAAGCTCGCCGGGTCGCTTCGCGACGGCAGCGGCGGTGGGCGATGCGCGCGGGGCGACGGACTTTCCGGCGCCGCTGCAGCCGAGAGCGAGGCTGACGACTCCAAGGAGCGCAAGCCCTGTCGCGAACGGGGGGCGGACGTACGCAACGCGCGCAGCGCAGCGGGGCATGCGAAGGGCTCGGGGGGCGGGCGCGAGACGGGACACGGTCGTCCTTCGGCGCGAGGGACCTCGCGGGATGCGATGGCGAGAGACACGCTGCGGCTACGGTTGCCTGCAGCCCCGAGCGGAGCGCCGCCGGCCTGTTGGCGCAAGTGAAAGGCTTCTTGATCGCGGACACGGTCGGCCGGAGGAGGCCGCGGGGGGGCCGGTCTTGCGCACTACCTCACCGAGGCGGCGACCGACGATCGGCGCACTCACCTGTTGCAGGCCGGCTTCGCCAAATCCTGTGGCGCCGTCGACGGGGCCTCGTGTACCGCGCTCACCGCTCGAAGCTCGTCTTCCATGCCCTCGAGGGGCAGTAGGCCCGTTCGCGATCGGACGTAGCGGAGTAGCCCTTCGGGATCGCGGTAGTTTCGCCACTCGATGCTGACGACGCCGCTCGTCGTCTGCAATCGAAAACGATCGTCGAACGCAGTGACCTCGGACCAGCGTGCCTCGCGGCGACCGCGCCAGCTCCACCAGCGCACCCCACGTTCGTCAACCCGGATAAACGTGTCGCGTGCCGTGAGGGCGAACGCGACGGACGTGATGGCTGCGACTCCGAGGAACGATAGCTTGGAGGTGAGGTAGTCCGAGTGCCACGCATGCACGCCGAGCAAGATGATGCGCCGCTCGATGACCACGAGTCCGATGGCAAGCACAGCAAGGAGGAGAGAGAAGCCCCTTGGTCGCGCTGTCGCAACGGCCGCATCCCCAGGCGCGAGATCGACGCCTCCAGCCGTGATAATGCCGAAGCCGATGCGCGGCGCCCCTCGCGCGCGGGCTCGCGGGCTCGCCCGCATGGCGGCGAGCGCGAAGGGGAAGAGCGGTGCGCCTGCGAACGCTGCGCCGTTCGTCACGATCTTCGCGGCCGTCGTCTCGAACGCGATCGCGCCGGCGAACGTCAGATAGACGCGTTCGATCTCGTCCCAGCTCGCACGGCGCGCTCCCCGCAGCGTCCACCACGCGATGCCTGACGCGCCGACCTCGCGGAGGACGCCACCAAGGAGCATGAAACCCGCGAACACGAGGAGGAGTGCCAGGGTCGTCACGAACGTCCACAGTAGCGTCCAGCCGAACGACACGAAGGACCGCGCGAACATGAATGCGAGCACTCCGCCGAGACCGGCGAGCAGGCCGAGCGCGAACCCGAGCGGCCGCAGCGACAGCGACGGGCCGGGGGGCGTTGCGGGCGCAGGCGCATCCACGTCGAGACTCTACCGCACGTGTCCCAAGCCGCCGCGCCGACCCGCGTAGGCAGCTCGCCGGAGATGCCCGAGGGCGTGGTGCTCACCGTGGACGCCGCGGATACGTACCCGTACGGCGATGGACCGGCACGCGCGTAGCGCGGCGCGCGGCGGCCGCAGCGCGCTACTCGACGTCGAAATCGGCAGGCGGGGCTGCCATCACCGGCGGCTTCCACCGATCGGGTAGCAGCTCGCGCAGGTCTGCGTCGTCGACCCCGTCGATCCTGTCGAGCACGTCGGTCAGGTAGGCAATCGGGTTCACGCTAGCGCGCTCGCACGACGCGATGAGCGAGTAGACGATCGCGATGTTGTTGCCGGCGTCCTCGCTCTGCACAAAGAGAAAGTTCTTCCTGCCGAGGGCCACGATTCGGATCGAATTCTCAGAGCGGTTGTTGTCCGGCGGAATGCGAACGTCGTCGAGGAAGGCGCGGAGCGCGAGGCGATTGCTGGTGGTGTAGCGGGCTGCGCGGCCGAGGAGCGTCTTGGGTGCGTGGAGCTTGCGGAGGCGACGCGCGTGCTGGAGGAGGGCGTAGTAGGCCGGTCGCGAGAACGTTGCGCGGAGGTGCGCGTGTTCCTCGGTTCCGACCACGCCACGGCGCTCGGCCTCGTGCTCGACGGCGTAGATGAAGCCAATGAGGGCGAGTGCCTCGTGCGCCTCGGGCACGTTGCCGGCGTCGAAGTACTTTCGTCTCGCGTGCGCGAGGCACCCGCAGCGGCGTCGACGCCCCTGGCCGGTGACGGCGTTGTAGCCGCTGTAGTCGTCGCAGACGAGAACGCCTTTCGAGTCCTTGAGCGCCTCGGTGGCGACGCTTCCCGCGCGGCTGAGGGCGAATCGGAAGCCGGTGAGGCTGTGGCCGAGAAACGTCCAGATGAACGCCTTTGAGGACTGCGAGGTGAGCTTGAACGTCGTCTCGTCGGCGAGCACGAGGTAGTCGCCGCGAATGGCCTCGAAGAGCGGAACGTCGAGGCGCCGCAGCTTGGCCGCTGCTCGATGAAACAGCTCATTCATCGTGCTGCGCGCGATCGGCGCCGTGGCGGACTTGGCCAGGCTCTCGAGGCGGTAGAAGGGCATCGAGCCGCGGCACTTCGAGACGGCGAGATAGGCGACGAAGCTCGAGGCGTAGCGCGTCTTGGCCGACCATCGCGGCGGCGCCGGCGCGGTGATCACGCACCCGCCGCACCGGCACGCGAGCGTCTCCCGCACCATCCTGCGGCGGCGAAAGTGGGCCCCGATGAACTCGAGGACGTCGCAGCTCTTGCCTGCGCCGACTGGGCGGAAGTCGCTACCGCCGCAGAGCGAGCAGACCTTGTCGGCGTCGGGCACGGGCGTGTGCTCGACCTCGGTCTCCATCGTCTCTTCGCGCGCGGCGGCTCGGGTGCGGCGCTTCTCGTCGACGGCCTCTGGCGTGGGCGGCGGCTTCGGCACCGGCGGGAGCTTCTTGGCCCTCTCGCTCTTCTTGCCGAATGCCGTGCGCCGAAGCGTCGCGAGCTGGGCCTCGACGTCGGCGACGCGCGCGGCGAGCTGCAAGGCGTGCTCGCGCCAGCCGCACTTGTGATCGTCGTCGCTCGAAGGGGCCAACCACCACTTCTGATCATGAATACAGGGGTCTGTCGATCCCCCGATTCACGTCTTTTGTGGCGGATTCCAGCGTGGCGCGCGCTTGATCGACCGCACGTCGACGCCGTCGAGCAGCATCGCGAGCGTTGCACCGTCGACGAGCACTCGGTCCGCCCCGGGGGGCACCGGCGGCAGCGTGAAGCGCGAGCGCTCGAGGCGCTTGTAGTAGACGACGAAGCCGCCTGCGCTGAAGAACAGGATCTTCACGCGGTCCATTCGACGACCGAAGAACACGTAGAGCTCACCGCTGTACGGGTCGGCGCCGCACCGCTCGCGCACCATCGTGACCAAGCCGTCGTGTCCGCGTCGAAGGTCGATCGGCTCGATCGCCATCATGATGCGCGTGCCAGGGCCGATGCTCAGCACCGCGACGCAAGCCCGCGGACGATCGCCTCGACGTGCGCGACGCTCACCGCCCCGCGCAGCGACATGCGGGCCGCGCCCAGCTCGACGACGACGTCGATGTCCGCGGAGCTCGCGGCCGCCTCCGCGAAGGCAGGCGCGACGACGACCGGCAGGAACGTCGCCGAGGCCGGCCGCTCACGCGCGCGACGTCTGAACTCCGTGCCCCACCATCGCAGCGTGCTCGCGCGCACGCCGTGACGCCGCGCAATCGACTCGGCATCGCCGCCTCGCGCGATCTCGTCCACTCGCTTCTGCCACCAATCTGCCCGGTGTCTCGCCATACGCCGAGAGGAGCAGCCGGCCGGCGCTCACGCACGGCACCCATCGCCGTACGGGTACGCGGATACGACGCAGCTCGCGACGTGGATCGTGGGGTGGGGGGACAAGGTCGAGGTGCTCGAGCCGGAGGCGCTGCGGCGCGAGATTGCGGGGGGGCTGGCGCGGGCCGCGGCGAGGTATGACGTTGCGAGGTAGGTAGGCGCCTTTCCCCGACCAGCTGGTGCGATCGCCCGGTATGGGGGCGATCATTGGCCGAGGGCGCGCGCGAAATTGCGTCGTGTGCTCGCTCGCGCGACCGACGGCCAGGACGAAGGTGCGCACCGCGCTCCGGGCCCTAGGGCTTGCGATTCACGCGGCGTTCGATGCGCGCAAGGAGCGCGGGATCGTCGACGGCGTGCGGGTAGGGGAAGAGCGTGCGCGCGGCTTGCTCTGCGACCGCGCGCGAGAACGATGCGACTGCCGCCCGGCTCGGCACCGTGCCTGGGGCGACATCGGCAAAGTCGATCGCCCACCGCGCGCGAATGATCTGGTCGAGCTGCCGACCGCGCGCTCGCTCGCCTGCAACCGCCATGATGCGACCGAACTCGTGCTTGAGCGCCTCGACAGCGTTCGGCGCGTCTTCGTCGCTGGCCTGCGGCGCGATCGGTTCCGCGAGCGAATCCGCCACCTCGGTCCTGCCCGTAAACGGATCTACCGCGTAGCCCGCCCCCCAATCGCCGCAGTCAACCTCGTGAGCCAAGGTGCCAGCGACCGCGATGCCGCCGAACAGACGAACGTCGAATCGGACGGCCCGCATGTCCGACCTTGCAGCGATTGAGACCGAATGCGGGCAGGGCCCTAGATCGCTCCGCAGTGTCCACGGACGGGGGCCCGTCGTCCAACCAGCGGCGAGCCCGTTGGTTTCGCTGCCATCGACGACGTACTGCCAAGCCGCGTGCAGATGGCGTTCCGGCAAGCGGCGCCACGCCGCGAGCACGAGCGCCGACTTCACGCACGCGCGCAGCATCTCGCGACCGCCGATGTCGAAGGAGTACGGAATGGGGCCGGAGGGGTGGCAGCGGACCTGAGCTCGCGTGACGCAGAACGTTGCTCCCGGTTGCTTGCGAAGGATCGCCGAAACCTGTGCCGTCAGTGCCCGCTCAGACGGAGCGAGGATGTTCCAGGTTCTCTGGTCGCCCTCGGTGACCTGCGGCTTGGCTTCGGCGAGTCGCACGCCGAGTCCGGGTTCAAGTATGACGCGACGTCCCTTCTCATCGACCGATTCGACCGTGGCGACTTGTCCGCGATCGCCTTCGATGCCGAGTGCCATTCGCACGACCTTCAAAGACTCAGCCACCTCGGCATCGATCGTTCGGCCGAGCTCGCTGTTGCACGCAGCGCAGAGGACATCGCGAACGGCGCGGCGTCCTCCGAGCGCGCTTGCGATGACGTGTTCGGCGGAGTCCGCGGCGGCCGTCCCGCACGCTCGACACGTTGGCATGGCGCTCATCCTATCAGCGCTGGCATCGGGGGAGCGCCTCAAGGCCTTTCGCTTGCGGCGGCGTGGGCCCAGGCTCGCTCTCGCGACGCGCGGAACCTCGCGTCGCAGCGCGACTTGCGAGCGCTCTGCGTGCGCAGCGCCGTCGGTCTTCAGAATTCGGCCGCGCTTCTCTGCCGCCTGCATCGCGCACGAGACGGCCTCGCACACCGCGGCCCAGGTTCGAGCGCCGCACTGAAGCTCAAAGGTTCCCTTCGGCCACCTGGGTTCTGGGACGGAACGCGGCCTCGGTGCAGGAGCCCGCGGCTGTGGCGCGAGATCGCCGCGGAGCACGCGCGGGCGGCGGCGAGGTACGGAGCCGAAAGATTCTGATCGCCCCCTGTCACATCCCGCCTCCCGAACCCGCGTATAGGGGTCGATGGAGACGACGACGAGGCCGAACACGACCTTCGAGTGGCGCTGCTTCCACTGCGGCACGCTGCTCGGCATCGAGCTGCATGGCCGGATGCACCTGAAGTACAAAACCGCGCAGTACGTGGTGACCGGCCCGGTGGTGGCCGTGTGCCGTCGCTGCGACGCCACGAACGAAACCGTCTGCGTGGGCGGTGCTGCCAGCGCGGCGACGACCAACGACGCCTGATCGCCGCACGCGATCGGATCAACGACAACCATTCGCTGCGAGCGCGGCCAGAGGCTCCCGAAGCCCGGCGCGTTGCATCGCGCGCACGACGCCATCGTGCACGCGGTCGCGCGCGTTCGGGCCTGCCCGCCGCCATCGGCGCTTCACGCGCCGGCCGGAGGAGCCATGGGATGGAAGCAGCTGAGGAGCTCGCTGCGTGATGAGGTCATGTCCGCGCGGCACGCTGGAATCTTCGAGGAGGCGCGGTCGCGTGAGCCTGCGCTCGCGTCGCACGGCAGCATCCTCTCGGCGCTCGCCGCGCTCGCCGACGACTCCGAGCGGCATTACGCCGAGCGCGACGCCGTCACGCGCGCGCTCCTCGCCGAGCACCAGCGATCGCCGAGGGCGTTCTGGCACGCCGCGCTCCTGCTCGCGTACGCGCCCATGTTGATGCGCCTACGTGGGCGGCTGATCGGCGCGACGTTCACCGCTGACGACCTCGCCCCGCCCG
>JAJXTK010000358.1 GCA_021783935.1 Myxococcales bacterium
GAGAAGGACGACACCTACGCGATCGGCAAGACCTTCCCGCGCATCGCCGAGGTCGAGCTGAAGAGCAGCCGCGACGGCCGCTGGGTGGTCGCCACGGTGGCCAAGGGCGACGGCGGCGAGTTCGAGCACTGGCTGCTCGACGCCTCGGGCAAGAAGCACGAGTGGACGCGCTTCGCGACGTTCGAGGACGAGGTCCGCCACGTCTCGATCGGCGCCGACGACGCCCTGTACCTCGTCTCTCGCAAGGGGGCGCCGCGCGGCCGGGTGCTGCGCGCGACGCCAGCGACGGTCGCGCCGGCGAAGCTGCTCGCCAAGGCGACCGAGATCGTCCCCGCCTCCGACGGCACGATCGAGCAGGTCGTCGCGACGCGCGCTCGCGTCTTCACGGCGGAGCTGGTCGGCGGCCCCTCGCGCGTGCGCGTCTTCGATCCGAAGGGGAAATCGCTCGGCGAGGTCCCGATCCCGGCGCTCAGCTCGGTCGTCGAGCTGCTCGCGGCCGACGACGCGGGCGACGACGTGCTCCTGCGAAACCGCAGCTTCACGCGCCCGTCGCGCTGGCTGCGCTACGACGCGAAGAAGGGCGCCGTGCGCGACACCGCCCTCGCGACGACCTTCTCGACGAAGCTGCCGGAGCTCGAGGCTTCGCGCGAGACGGCGATCTCGAAGGACGGCACCAAGGTGCCGATCAACCTCGTGCGCCGCGCCGGCACGCCGCGCGCCGGCAACCAGATGACGCTGCTCTACGGCTACGGCGGCTACGGCGTCAGCGAGGAGCCGGTCTTCCGCGAGGAGGTCGTGACCTTCCTCGAGCAGGGGGGGGTCTTCGCCGTCGCGAACCTGCGCGGCGGCGGCGAGTTCGGCGAGGAGTGGCACAGGGCGGGGGCGCTCACCAAGAAGCAGAACGTCTTCGATGACTTCGCGGCCGCGGCGCTCTACCTCGTCGACGCCAAGGTCACCGACCGCGCGCACCTCGCGATCCTCGGCGGCAGCAACGGCGGGCTGCTCATGGGCGCGGCGATGACCCAGCACCCGGAGCTCTACGCGGCGGTCGTGTCGTACGTCGGCATCTACGACATGCTGCGCGTCGAGGACACGCCGAACGGCGCGTTCAACGTGACCGAGTTCGGCTCCGTGAAGGATCGCGCCCAGTTCGACGCGCTCTACGCCTACTCGCCCTACCACCACGTTCTCGACGGAAGGAGCTACCCGCCGGTGCTCTTCCTCACTGGCGACAACGATCCGCGCGTCGCCCCCTGGCACTCGCGCAAGATGACCGCGCGCCTGCAGGCCGCCGAGCGCACGGCGAAGGACGGCGACAACCTCGTGCTGCTGCGGACGAGCGGCGACACGGGGCACGGCATCGGCTCGCCGCTGTCGGAGATCGTCGAGCAGAGCGCCGACGTCTACGCGTTCCTCTTCCACGCCCTCGGCCACGCGTACGCGCCCGTGCCGTGACGCCGGCGCGTGGGGCCGCTCACGCGAGGCCGCTGCGCCGTCGCGAGAACCAGTGCGCGCTCATCGCGATCGCGGCCAGCGCGGCCCACGCCCACGTCGGCAGGAGCGGCGCGACGGAGCGCTCGAGCGCGACGATGGCCGCCCTCGGCGTCGGCAGCGACGCGAGCTCGCTCGGCGCGACGACCTTGCCGCCGCTGACGCGCGCGACCTTCTCGAGCGTCGCGCGATCGGGGCGCGGGTCGGCCCACTCGTCGCCGCCGCGCTCGCAGACGCCGAGCGTGCGCGTGGCGAGCGCGCCGAGCGACGGCGACGCCCCCTTCTCGCCCACGGCGAGCCGCAGCGCGAAGCTCCCGGCGGGGGCGATCGACAGCGGCACGATCAGCGGGGGCTTGCCGTCGAGCTCGCGATCGACCGTGTCGGGGAGCGCCTCGCCTGCCTGCGCGCGCGGCGGCTCGAGCGGCGTGATGGCGGCGCGAAGGTGCGACGGGCCGACGATGGGCGAGGCGTCGAGGCGCAGCGCCGCCTCGGCCCCGGCGAGGCACGGCGAGGAGCCGTCGGCGTGCACCAGGTGCCCGCGCACCGGCTCGTAGCGCGGGTCGCGCATCAGCCAGCCGAGCAGCCCACGAAAGAGCGCGTCGAAGCCGCGGCCGTTGGACTTCGCGGCGAAGGGGCTGAAGGCGAGCAGGTGCGTCGAGTCGAGGCCGAGCGCGATCGATCGGCCGTCGCCCACGTCCCCGATCGAGAGCACCGGCATCGGCTGCCCGCTCGGCGTGGTGCGCTTCGGGTGGACCCACAGCGCGACGCCGCCGCGCTGCAGATCGCCGAGGATGTTCGCGCCCGGAAACTCGGGGAGCTCGTCGCCGATGACGGCGTGCAGGTCCTGCAGGATCGTCGCGCCTCGCCCGGCTGCCGTCTCGACGGGCACGAAGCTCGTCGTGTCGGCGGGCTGCTGCTCGCCGGTGAGCTTCGGGATCTGCACCGGCGTCACGCGCGCGAGCGGCGAGCCGGCGTAGCCGCCGGCGCTGAAGGCGTTCTGCCCGCCGATGTGCACGAGGCCGCCGCCGTGCTCGACGTAGCGCGCGATCGCCGGCAGGTGCGGCGTGAGGCCGTACGGCTCGGCGTCGAAGTCCTGGATGATGACGGCGTCGAAGGTCGGCAGGTACTCGGTGAAGAGCTCGCGCACAGGGAAGGGGATGAGCGCGAGCTCGTCGTCGGGCGCGTTCACGTCGTCGCCCGGCGTGCGCAAGATGAAGAAGCTCACGACGTCCATCGCGGCGTCGGACTTGAGCCACGTGCGCAGCGCGCGGACGTCGTAGCTCGGGCGCCCCGCGATGTGCAGCACGCGCACGCGCTCACGGGCGACGTCGATCGAGAGCAGGCGCCGATCGTCGTCGGGGATCGCGTCGTCCTTGGGCGCGGCGAGCGCGACCTCGATCGCGCGGGTGCCGGCGCGCTCGAGGGTGATCGGCAGCTCGATGGTCGCGCTGCCGTCGCGCACCGTGGCCGTGCCGCTCGCGAGCACCGCGCTCGTGTCGGCGCCGACGGCCCCCGCCTCGCGCTCGCGCAGCTCGCGGACCGTGACGGTGAGCTCACCGCACGAGAGCCCGCCCGTGCAGGCGATCTCGATGCGCAGCGGCAGCGGCTGGTGGGCGACGGCCGCGCCGGCGAGCTTCACCGCGCGGATGGAGGCGTCCTTGGGGCTGCCGTCGCCGATCGCGACGGCGTGGATCGGGAAGGGGGCCCGATGCTCGGCGAGCTCGCCCGCCTCGACGCGCCCGTCGCTCACGACCACCACGGCTGCCGGCGGATCGTCGTGCCGCTCGGCGATCGACGCGATCGCGCCGCGCAGATCGCTGCTGGCCTGGCCGGCGCGCGCGAGCACGCTCTTGCCCTTGGCCTCCTCGAGCGGGTCGGGGCGCGGCGTCCCCGCGCCGAACGAGAGCACCTCGACGCGCCCGCCGAGCCGTCCCCGCAGCTCGCGCGCCACCCGTTCGGCGACGTCGATCCGCGCCTCGCCGTCGGCGCGGTCGTTCGCGGCGAGCGCCATCGAGCGCGAGCGATCGACGAGCACGACCACGCGCGGCGCGAGGCTGACCTCGCGCGCCCGGAGCCTCTGCGGGCGCAGGACCGCGCCGAGCAGCGCCGCCGCCGCGAGCAACGCGGTGACCGCGACGCGCCCCCGTCGCGCCTCTCGCGCACGCCCGAGCTCGACGACCAAGAGCACGAGCCCGAGCACGACGATCGCCGCGGCGGTCCATGGGAGCCAGCTCGGCAGGTCTTCGGCCGGGATCAGCGCCGTGCGCAGCGTCTCGCCGGGCGCGCTCATGCGTTGCGCCTCGTCACGGCTGCGTCGCCCTGCGCTTCATGATGAAGGGCGCGTGCACGGCGTCGTCCTTGTAGTTGGTCGTCAGGGCGTAGAGGGCGATGTTCACGGCGAAGCGGATCGCCTGCTCGCGCTGCTCGTCGCCCCCAGGCTCGACGGTCATCTCCCAGGTGCCGAGCTGGTTGCGCGCGAGGGCGCCGCCGAGGTCGTGCGCGAGGAAGATCACGCGCAGGCTGCCCGCGCGCAAGATCGCGTCCGCCGTCTTGGCCCCCTGCACGCGCCCCGAGGGACGCGCCGGCTTGAGCAGGTAGAACGTCCGGTAGAGCACGTGATCTTCGGGGATCGCGACCGGCGCCGCGTCGGGGAGCACGCGCGCGAGCTCGCGACGCGCGTCGCGGCCGAACGCGCCCGAGGCCGGATCGGCGTCGTCGACGACGAGCAGCCCGCCGAGCCCGAGGAACTGCCGCAGCCCCGCGAGCTCGGCGCTCGAGAGCGCGGCGAGGGCGCCGGTGCCCGACCAGTAGGCGAACGGCCCGTCGAGCAGCGTCGGCTCGGAGGCCTTCACGGCGCGCGGCGAGCGACGCGCGGCCGCGCTGGTGCGTCGCTCGACCTCGGCGCTCCAGCGCGCCGGCGCCGATGCGCGCGCGGCCCCGGTGACGCCGCCTGCGAGCAGGACCTTGGGCTCGAACGCCCCTTCGTCGCCGAAGGCGCGCGCGCGGGCCCCGATGAGCGAGGTCGCGATCGCGGTCGAGGCGCCGAGGAAGTGGCGTCGGAGCATGCGGCGCGGAGTCTAGTACCGCGCGCCCGGAGTTCGTGGGGGATTGCGCGGCCGACTGCCGAGCCCACGGGGCCGCTCGAGGTCGCGGGGCGGGCGTCGCGGGCGGGGGCGGCATCGCGGGCGGCATCGGTGTCGGGGTCGGCCTCGGCATCGGTGTCGGTGTCGGTGTCGGCCTCGGCATCGGGGTCGGCATCGGTGTCGGTGTCGGTGTCGGCCTCGGCATCGGTGTCCGCGGCGGCACCGGGCTCGGTGTGAGCGGTCTATCCGCCGGTGCCGGAGGGGGCGCACTGGCTGGGCGGCGGCGGCGGGGGTGAAAAAACGGTCGACGGGGGCTGCGCCGGCGTCACGTACAGCCCGAGGCCGATCGAGATCGAGTCGCACGTGACGTTCACGTCCTGATATTGGGGCGCGCCCATCACCAGGTCGACCGCCTGCGACACGATCGACGACATTTGACCGAAGAGCGGATCGCCCGGGCAGATCCCGTACGCCTGCGCGAGGACGCCGAGCGCATCTTGCGCCGCCGTGGCGCGCATGACGCCCGCGAAGACGCCCGACGGGCTCGCGCCGGTCGTCGACGTGGGGAACGAGAAGATCGCCCCCTCGATCGGCAGCTCGGCGCTGCCCGAGCCCATGCCGAAGGAGAACTGCGCGCTCGTCGGCGCGGCGCCGCTGACCCAGGTGCCGCCGGTCATGTAGCCGCCCAAGAAGACGACCTTCGGCTGGTCCAGCGAGCTGCCGTCGACCAGGGACGTGGTGAGAACGGGGAAGCTGTCGGTGCCGTCCCACCGCGGCGGCGGGCGCGCGCCGAAGGGGACGGTCTCGTAGAGCGCGCCGGGGACGTTCGCGTTGTCGGGCGCGCCGACGTTGTCGAGGCGAAGCAGCCACGTCGTGCCGCCGCCGGCGATCTGCTGATTGAAGGAGTCTTCGGCGTTGGGCTGCAGCTGCACCAGCATCTGCATGATGTGCGCGCCGAAGTTGTCGTCGCGGCCGCCGACGCCGTCGGTGAGCGCCGATCTCGTCGAGCCCGGGAATCGGTGGCAGGTGTTCGTGTTCGTCCGCGAGTCGCTCGCCGAGGTGTCGCGGCCGTCGAGGTCGTAGCCGAGCGTCTGCCACGCGTTGGCGCTGCGCGTGCCGTCCGGCAGCTCGGTGCCGAGCAGGTACTTCTTCACGACGAACCAGCGGGTCGCGCCGCCGGTGGCGGCCGTCGACGGAGGACCCGGCGGCACCGCCTCGCCGGGCGCGACACCGCCGTCGTTCGGGCTCGTGTCGCCGAGCGCGGCGTCGGCGGTGCCGGAAGCGTCGATTGCGGCGTCGACCGCGGCCTCGAGCGTGGCGTCGGGCATCGCCGCGTCGCTCGCGTCGGCGACCGAATCGCAGGGCGACGCCGTGCACGCGTCGGCAGGCAGGTCGGCGAGGCGGCCGCCGCACGCGGCCAGCGCGGCGAGCGGGGCAACCAGGAAAGGCGAAAGGAGACGTGTTGAGGCCATGAAACACGAGCGTACCCGCGCCCAGCCCATCAACACGGCAATTCTCCATGACGAGCGCCTCGACGCCCGCACTCGGCCGCGTCGCTACTTCGTGTCGAACACCAGATTGTCGATCGCGACGCTCACCGCGCCCGTGTTCCCCGTGTCGTTCGAGAGCCCCGCGGCGAGCGTGATCGCCGTCGGCGAGAGGTCTTGCGGCTTCAGCGTGCCGTTCGACCGCCCGACGTTGACGCCGTCGTGCGTGACCGTGAGCGAGCCGTCGTTCAGGTTCGCGGAGACCCCCCAGCGGCCGCTCCACTGCCCCGCGGTGGGCGTCATGTTCAGCACGGTGAAGTGGAAGTTGCGCCCCGCCGCCTGCGAGTCGTTCCAACCGAGGTTCAGCGCGCCCTTGTTGCCGATGTAGAGGTAGACGATCGCGTCGCTCTGCGGGTTGGTGCCGAGCACGATCGCGCAGAGCACCGCCGCGTCGAGGAACCCCACCGCCTGGCGATCGACGCGCAGGTCGTACTCGAGCCGTATCGTGCTCGGCTTGCTGCCGAGCGGCCAGGGGGCGTGCGCGACGTAGGCCTGGTCGTCGTTGCCCGCCGTGGCGAGCAGCGCGTGCGGCGGGCTCACGGCGCCGGCGGGCTGCGACAGCGAAAGCGTGCCGTTGCCTCCGAGCTCGCCGGACCACCGCGTGACC
>JAJXTK010000359.1 GCA_021783935.1 Myxococcales bacterium
GAAGCCGAGGGCGTCGGAGGTCTCGGGCTCGAACACGAACGCGCTGTCGTTCATGTGGAGCTTGTCGAGCGCGTCGCGCAGGTCGGGGTACTGCGCGGTGTCGGTCGGGAAGATCCCGGCGAACACCATCGGCTTCACCTCCTTGAAGCCAGGCAAGGCCTCGATCTTGCGACCCTCGAGCTGCGCCTTCTGCGCCTCCTTCGCGTCGGTGATCGTGTCGCCGATCTTCGTGTCGTGGACGCTCTTGATGTTGCCCGCGAGGAAGGCGACCTCGCCGGGGCCGACCTCCTCGAGCGGGATCGGATGCGGCGTGAAGACGCCCATCTCGGTGATCTCGTAGTCGCGGCCGGTGGCGAGGAAGCGGACCTTCTGCCCCTTCTTCAGCGAGCCGTCGATCATGCGGACCATGACCACGGCGCCGCGGTAGGTGTCGTACCAGCTGTCGAAGATCAGCGCGCGCGGCGGGCCGCCCGGCTCCTTCTCCTTCGGCGGCGGCACCTTCGCGACGATCTGCTCGAGGATGTCGGGCACGCCGACGCCGGTCTTGCCGCTGCACGCCACCGCGTCGCCGCAGTCGAGGCCGACGACCTGCTCGATCTCCTCCTTGGTGCGCGGGATGTCGCTCGACGGGAGGTCGACCTTGTTCAGGACCGGGATGATCTCGAGGTTCTGATCGATCGCGAGGTAGACGTTCGCGAGCGTCTGCGCCTCGACCCCCTGCGTGCTGTCGACGACCAGGATCGCGCCTTCGCACGCCGAGAGGCTGCGCGAGACCTCGTAGTTGAAGTCGACGTGCCCTGGCGTGTCGATGAGGTGCAGCGTGTAGATCTGCCCGTCCTTCGCCTCGTACTTGAGCCGGACCGTCTGCGCCTTGATGGTGATGCCGCGCTCGCGCTCGATGTCCATCTTGTCGAGGAACTGCTCGACCATCTCGCGCTGCGTGAGCGCGCCGGTGATCTGCAAGATGCGATCGGCCAGCGTCGACTTGCCGTGGTCGATGTGGGCGATGATCGAGAAGTTCCGAATGAGGCTCGTGTCGGTCGGCATCGGGGGCGCCGCGGTGTAGCACACTCGTGCGTTCCGCCCTACCTTTGGCCGCGAATCTCACCGGCGTCGCGCGCCTCGGCGACGCCCGCCACGGCGCCCTCGCTCAGGCGCGCTTCAGCTCCTCGGGGTCGTCGCTCTCGTCGATGACCTGATCGCAGCGACGGCACTTGAACACGACGCGCACCGGATCCGGGGTCGCGCCCATGATGAGCCAGAACCACCCCTTGGCGTCGTACTTGGGCTCGGCGCTCACCATCGGATGGTGCTTGTCGTAGCCGCACCTGCACTTCGGCTCGTCGCCCATGGCGCGCGGTACATGCGCTCGGGCCACATCCGAGTCAAACGCAGCGGCCCGGCTCGAGTGATTAATGTGTTTATGAAGCGCTGCGACGCCGCGTGAGGATTCCCGTCAGTGCCGCACCACGCCGCCGTCGCGGGCGCTACAGTGCGCCCGATGCGCGCGCGCGTCGGCTCGATCGCTCTCCCCGCCTGCGTGGCGCTGGCGTCGATCGCGGCCGCGGCCCCGCCGCGCGCGAGCGATCCGCTGCGCCTCGACGTCGAGCGCACGCCCGCCGCGGCCGACTGTCCCGACGAGGCGCGCCTTCGCGCCGCGATCGTCGCGAGGCAGCAGGAGCCGGCTTCGGATGGCCGAACGGTGAGCGTGGCGTTCGATCGACGCGGAGGGGTCTACTCGGCGCAGATCGTCCTCGAGGGGCCGGACGGCGCGCGTCACTCGCGGGGGCTCTCGTCGCCGGCCTCGAGCTGCGCGGAGCTCGCCGACACGGCGGCGCTCACCATCGCGCTCGCGACCGAGGTGCCTCTCGAGGGGGCGGTCCCCTCGGCGTCCGCGCCGATGGCGTCCGAGGCCCCGTCGGTCGAGCCCGTCGAGGTGGCGCCCGCTCCGTCGGTCGCGCCGTCGGTGGTGCCCATGCCGGCGGTCGCGCCCGCGCCTGCTCCGGCGAGGCCGTTGCGCGGCGTCTCGGGGACGTACGTCGGCGGCGGCGTCTCGGGCGCCTTCGGGGCCGGTCCGCCGTTCGTCTTCGGGCCTGATCTGGAGCTCGGCCTCGTCAGCGATCGCATCGGCTTCGCCGTGGAGCTCCACGGTCGCTTCGCGAACGTCGCGGCGCCCACCGCGGGCAGCGTGCAGGCGCAGTGGGGCTGGGTGTCACTGGTCCCGTGCGCGCGCGCCGGCGGCCTGTACGGCTGCGCGGTCGTAGGCGCCGGCGCCGAGCGCGTGCGTGGCGCGGTCGAGCGCCCGCAGACCTCGTCGGCGGCCTACGTCGTCGCCGGTGTGCGTGGCGGTGGGGAGCTTCCGGTCGGCGGTGGAGTGTCGCTCTTCGCGCAAGCCGAGCTCGACGCGCCGGTCGTGCGCGCCCGCGTCGACGTCGACGGCCTCGAGGTCTTCAGGGCGGAGGCGGTGGCTCTGACAGGCGCATTCGGCGTTCGAGTGGCGCTGCCATGACGGAATTGCGCCCGCCGCCCCAATCGTCGTCGAAGGCCGAGCATATGTCCCAGAGGCTCGAAGGGTCGCCGGAGCTGCACGAGGTCTTCCGGGCCGAGGCGTCCTACGTGTGGAACACCCTGCGGCGCCTCGGGGTGCGCACCTCCGATCTCGAGGACGTCACTCACGACGTGTTCATGGTCGTTCACCGCAAGTGGGACGACTACGATCCCGCGCGCCCGGTGCGCCCTTGGCTCTTCGGCGTCGCGCTGCGCGTCGCGTCCGACTACCGCCGCAGCGCGCGCGTGCAGCGTGAGCGGGTGACCGACGACATCGACCGCGAGGCGCACGGCCCGAGCACCGAGGAGCAGGTCGAGCAGGCGCGCCGGCGCGCGCTGGTCATCACGGCGCTCGACGCTTTGAGCGACGATCAGCGCCTGGTGTTCGTGCGCCACGAGCTCGATGGAGCCGCCATGCCGGAGATCGCGGCCGAGGCGGGCATCCCCATCAACACGGCATATTCTCGATTGCGCCTGGCCCGCGAGCGCTTCGTCGCGGCGGTGCGCGCGATCTCCTCGAAGCCAACCCACGCGGACCAAGACCGGAGGAGCGGGCGATGAGCGGACGTGAACCCAACCCCGTGCTTCCCAGCGACGTGCTCGCCATCCTCGAGGCGGAGCGCGAGGCGCCGCCGATCCCGGACGCCGCGCGCGAGCGCATCCTCGTGCGGCTCGAGGCCGGCGTCGTCGCGGGAACGCTCGCCGCTGCGGCCGCGCACTCGGAGCTCGCGCGGCCGCTGACGTGGGTGGGGCTCTTCGGCAAGAAGGTCGTGATCGGCCTCGCCGCGCTGTCTGTCGGCGCCTCGGGGTACGTGCTGCATCGTCAGAGCCTCCGCCGCGAGGCTGGGGCGAAGGTCGTCGAGCGCGCGCCGGCCTCGCCGGCGATCGTCGCGAGGGGGTCTTCGACCTCCATCGCGCCAGCGACGCCGATCTTGCCCGACGAGCCCGTCACGCCGGCGCCCGCGGCGACGGTCGCAGCGGCGGGTCCCCTCGCCACGACGGCCGGGGCGCGCACGATGCCCATGGCGCCCTCGGCGGCCGCGAGCGGCGCCTCGACCCAGCAAGACAGAGCCCTCGCCGCCGAGCGCACCCTGCTCGAAGAGGCCCGCGCGGCAC
Organism: Myxococcales bacterium; assembly: GCA_021783935.1. Classification (GTDB taxonomy): domain Bacteria; phylum Myxococcota_A; class Polyangia; order Polyangiales; family JADJMO01; genus CAIXWQ01. The sequence continues at coordinate 3,664 of JAJXTK010000359.1, forward strand.
TGCGCCGCGGCGACGCCACCGCCGCGCTCGCGGCCCTCGATCGGCACGCCGCGCGCTTCCCCGCGGGGCGGCTCGTCGAGGAGCGCGAGAGCCTCGCGATCGTCGCTTGCGCTCGCGCGGGGCGCCGCGACGAAGCGCTGCGGCGTGCGAGGAGCTTCCGCGCCAGGTGGCCATCCAGCATCTACGCGTCGTCGGTCGACGCGGCGGTGGGCCAAGCGCCATGAGCAAGACCCTGCACTTCGCGCTCGTCGCCGTCGCGTTCGCGGCGCTGGCGGGGTGCAGCGTCACGCTCGACGCGGGGAGCAACCCGTCGCTCGAGGCCGACGTCGAGGACGAGACCAGTTGCGTCGACGCGGCGAGCTGCGAGGCCTCGTGCGCGCAGCTGTCGTCCGATCCGCTCAACTGCGGCCAGTGCGGCCACGCGTGCGACCCCGGCGAGGTGTGTCTGGACGGCGGCTGCCAGACGGGGACGCTCGCGACGGGCTGCGCGGCGTGCCCGTGCCCCCAGTGCGGCGCCGGGACGGTGTGCTGCGCGAGCGATGGTGCCGGAGCCGTGCCGGTCTGCGTCGAAGGGGACTCCTGCAACTGATCGCCGCGGACGCGTGAGCCCGGCGACTCGCGAGGAGTGGCCGGGCTCGGTCGAGGTCCGGGCGACGAGCGCGCCGACCTACGGGCAGCGCGGGCCGTCGATGCACAGCGGGGTGCCGCCGTTGACGAGCGAGGGGCAGCACCTGTCGCCGCCGCAGCTGCCGCACGGGCAGGTCGTGCAGAAGGTCGCGGCGCGGACCCCCGAGCACTGGCCGTCGATGCACGTCTCGTCGGAGGCGCAGCCGTTGCCGCACTGGCCGCAGTTGGCCGGATCGGCCTGCAGGTTCGTGCACGCGCCGCTGCACGTGACGGTGCCGACCGGGCAGCCGGCGTTGCTGCACGCGCCGTTCGCGCACACCTGACCGCCGCCGCAGCGCACGCCGCAAGCGCCGCAGTTGGTCGGGTCGCTCGTCGCGTCGACGCACTGCCCGCCGCAGTCGGTCAGACCCGGCCAGCAGCTGCACGCGCCGTGGAGGCAGAACTGATCGGCCTGGCACGCGTTGCCGCAGCCACCGCAGTTGCGCTGGTCGTTCAGCACGTCGGCGCACCGGCCGTTGCACATCGGCGCGGCGACCGGGCACGCGCAGGTGCCGCTCACGCACGCCGGCGTCGCGCCCGAGCACCGATTGCCGCAGCCGCCGCAGTTCGCGGAGTCGCTCGCAGGGTCGACGCACTGGCCGTTGCACCGGATCGCGCCCGGGCCGCACGCGCACTGGCCCGAGACGCACGCGCCGCCGGGGCCGCACGAGTTGCCGCACGCGCCGCACGCGGTCGGGTCCGCCGCGAGGTCCTTGCAGCTGCCGCCGCAATTCACCATGCCCGACGGGCACTGGCCGCAGGTGCCGTTGCTGCACGCGAGCCCCGTCGTGCACACCACGCCGCAGCCGCCGCAATTTCGCGGATCGTTGAGGGGATCGACGCACGCGCCGCCGCAGCTCAACGTGCACGCGCCGCCGTCGGGCAGGGCGGCGTCGACGTCGGAGGGGGGCAGCGCGATGTTCGCGCCGCCGCACGCGAAGAGCACGGCGGCCGAGGTCGCGACGATCGAGGCGGCGAAGGAAGCGCGGACGACGGTCGAGAGGTTTGCGGGCATGCCGAGGCTCCTCGGGGAAGCGTTGAGGTCCCCCTCGCAAGGACTTGGTGAGGCGCTCGGGAATCCGTCACTCGAGCGTCGTTCGGCCGGCGTTTGCCTCGCCGTAGACGTCTCGGCTAGAGCGCATGCATGCGAAGCCTCCCTCGCCGGCTCACGATCGCGGGCGCCCTGTTCGTCGTCGGCTGCGGCAAGCACGAGGCGTCGCCGGGCGCCGCGGCCACCGCCTCGAGCGCTTCCAACCGAGTGAGCGTGGAGGTGCACCCGGCCGCGTCGACCCCGAGCGCGTCGGTCGCAGCGCCGGCATTCCCGTCCGCGTCGGCGTCCGCGTCGGCCGCGTCGGCGTCCGCGATCGAGCTCGCCGCGGCGATCGTCGGCACCTGGAGGTTCTCGGGGTTCGACCAGCGCGACCCCGCGACCAAGGCCTTCTGGACCTCGCTCGCGCCCGCCCAGCAGGGTGAGGTGATCATGGAGGCGAGCAAGGCGACGCTCTACATCACGCCGAGCGAGCTCGTGACCAAGCTCGCGGCCGACGAGTCGCGCGTGGCCTACACGGTGGAGCCCGCGGAGGGTGGGGACGCGCTGGTGCTCAAGACGAAGGAGGGGCGCAAGCTCGTGCGCTTCGCCGACGCGAGGCGCACGGTGCTCCGGGTCGTCGAGCTGGACAACCCGAGGGCGCCGGTCGCGTTCTTCGCGCGCATGTCGGCTGCGAGGAGGTAGCTACACGCGCTCGCCGTGTCGCCCCTCGCCGGCGAGGAAGCGCGCGAGGGCGCCGAGGAGCTCGGGGCTCGCGAGCGATCGCATGCCGTGGGCGAGCTCGTTGCCCATGGCGGCGTCGAGCGGCAGCGTGGCCTGCTCGAGCGCGCTCATGCGGTCGTTGCGCAGGCACTGCTGCGGGAGCCGCGCGAGGGCGTGCGCCAGCTCCTTCGCCGCCGCGAGCGACTGCCCCGGCTCGACGACGCGGTTGGCGAGCCCGATGGCGAGCGCCTCCTCTGCGTCGACCGCGCGGCCGGTCAGGATCAGATCGAGCGCGCGCGAGAGGCCGATGAGGCGCGGCAGCCGCACCGTGCCGCCGTCGATGAGGGGGACGCCCCAGCGGCGGCAGAAGACGCCGAGCGTCGCGCCGCGCTCGACCACGCGCAGATCGCACCAGCAGGCGAGCTCGAGGCCGCCGGCGACCGCGTGGCCGGCGATCGCGGCGATGACCGGCTTGGACAGCTGCATGCGCGTCGGGCCCAGCGGTCCGTCGCCGCCCGCCTCGACGCGGTTCTGGCGCTCGCCCCCCAGCGCCTTGAGATCGGCGCCGGCGCAGAAGGTGCCGTCCGCGCCGGTGAGGATCGCGACGCGCGCGTCCGCGTCGGCGTCGAACGC
>JAJXTK010000360.1 GCA_021783935.1 Myxococcales bacterium
GGGTGCGGCGCGAGCAGCGCCTCGTAGTCGAGGTCCCCGGCGGGCACCGGCGGATCCCCCTCGTCGTGAAGGACGACGACCTTGCGAATGTGCGGCACGTCGGCGCGGAACTTCGCGAGCAGCGGCAGGAGCGTCGCGTCGGCGAAGACGTACTTGTCCTCGGCGTGGCGCGCGATGTACGCGAGCTCCGTCGGGTGCAGCCGCAAGTTGAGCGTGTGGATCACCGCGCCGACGGCGGGCACCGCGAGGTAGAGCTCGAGGTGGCGGTGGTGGTTCCACGCGAGCGTCGCGACGCGATCGCCGGGCCTCACCCCCATGGCCACGAGCGCGTTCGCGAGCTTGCGCACGCGCGCGAGCAGCATCGCGTACGAGATGCGGTGCAGCGACCGGTCGGCGCGACGGCTGACGACCCGGCTCTCGGGGAAGAAGCGGCTCGCGCGCTCGACGAAGTGCGTGAGCGTGAGGGGGAAATCCATCATGCGGCCGGCGAGCGTCTCGGTCATCGGTGCGCCTCCTCGAGGTCGAGCCATCGAGCAGAGCAGAGCGAGTCGCCGCCGTCACGACGCGGACCGTCGAGCTGAGCGCCGTCGGTGCGCTGCCCTGGCGCAACTCGGCCTGGCGGCGCCCCTCGGCTCCCGAGGCGTCAGCTCGCGGCGGAAGCGGCGCGGCGACGACGCCTCGCGTACGCCCAGACGCTCGCCAGCGCGCCGGCGACGAGCGCGGAGCAGAGGTCGGGGTGCGATCTCGAAAGCCGACGCGCCATGGCCGTTCATGCGCCTGTATTTGCGGGCCGTTGATGCGATCGACGCAAGCGGTCCTCGCAGCGCTCCCGAGGCCCTCGCCGCGAGGCGCGCGCGCGGATGCCAGGTGGGGCCGGCGGCGTCGGCGTGGTGGGCCACTCACGCGGCTGGAATTCGCGGGGCGTCGCGTCAGATCGGTGCCGACGTGCGCGCCCTCACGAGCCCCGATCCCCACCGCACCGCGACGAGCCCCAGCGTCGTGGCCACCCCGGAGGTCCACGCCCACGCGCCGAGCCGATCGTGCTCGAGCAGCAGGCCGCCGAGCGCGGGGGCCATCACCGACGCGAGCGATCCGAGCGACTGCATCACGCCGAGGGTGAGCCCCTGTTCGCCCGCCGACGCCGACTGGCTGACGAGGCTCGTGAGCGCAGGGCGGAGCACGCCGGTGCCGAACGCGGAGACGCCGGCCACCACGAGCAGCGTGCCCGTGCCGTGCGCGAAGGGGAGCGCGAAGTACGCGAGCAGCGCGCAGAGGAAGCCGAGCCACACGAGCGCGGCGTCGCCGATGCGCTTGGACAGCCTGCCGATGATGCCCCCTTGGATCACGATGCCGAGCAGGCCGATGTACGCGAAGACGTAGCCCACTTCGCGCGGACCGAACGGCTTGCCGTGCCAGTGGTAGGACCGCTCGGCGAAGAGCGCGAAGCCCGACGTGAAGATCGAGAAGGCGAACTGGAAGAGGAAGAACTGCGCGAGGATCCCGCCGAGGACGGGCCTGCGCAGCAGCGCCGCGTAGGTGCTCGTGGCGAACGAGCTCGGTCGGCGCGAGGTGGTCGGCGCAGTCGCGGCGTCTGCGTGCCGGCGCGGCGTGTCGCCCGGCAGGAGCGTCGCCGTCACCGCGATGCTCGTGCCCGACAGCGCGGCCGCCAAGTAGATCGGCGCGTTGAGCCCGAAGCGCGCGAGCTCGCCGGTGACCCACGGGCCGATGAAGAACCCGAGGCCGAAGGCGATGCCGATGAAGGCGAAGGACCGGGTGCGCGCCTGCGGCGGCGTGCGATCGGACATCCACGCCTGGGCGAGCGAGAGGTTGCCCGCGGTGAGGCCGTCGATCACGCGCGCCGCGTAGAGCATCCACAGGGCGGAGGCGCGGGCCATGAGCAAGAGCCCGACGAGCGTTCCGAGCTGGCTGACGAGCAGCAACGGCTTGCGGCCGAAGCGATCGGAGAGGTGCCCGAGCACCGGCGCCGACACCAACGAGCACGCCGCGAACACCGACACCAGCAGCGTCGCCTCTAGCGGGCTCGCCCCGAACGACTCCGCGTAGATCGCGAGCAGCGGGATGACGAGCGTGAGCGCGAAGACGTCGACGAGGACGATGAGGAAGATCGGCAGCATGGCGGGCGAGTCGACGCCGTCAGCGGCAGAGATGCCGGCTGCCGTCGAAGTGGACGGGCGTCGGTCCGGTCAGTGCCAGGCGCTCGCCGTCTTGACCGGCTGACCGGTGCGGTCGTGCTCGGCCAGGAGCTCCCTGGCCTTGGCGATGCAGCCGATGCAGGCCGGGAAGTCGGTGCCATGCTGGCAGCTCACGACCGTGGCCGTGGCCGGATCGTCGAACTCGGTCGGCTCGAGGTGCCGCCCGCACGCGATGCAGTGGATGTGCGCCGAATCGTGGTGGGGCTGCGGCGACCCGGCCTGCTCGACGGCCTTCCGCTCGCGCTTAGTGAGCTTCTTCTCGCGCTTCATGCGCCCCTGTTAGCCCGGGCCTGCGTAGCGCTGCGAGAAAAAAAACGCGCCGCGAGGGCCCAGGGGGGGGCGGGCCTCATCGCGGCGCGACTCCACCGAGTGCACGTCGCGGGCCAACGGTCCCCCAAGCGATTTCAAGCGCTTGGGGTCTGCGTCGCGCCGCTGCGTTTCGCTCCTGCAAAGCAGGTGGATTCGATTTCGCAGGGACGATGCCGCGACAAAAAAAAAACGCGCCGCGAGGGCCCAGGGGGGGGGATGGCCACTCGCGGCGCGTCGAGGGTCTAAGCACTCGGCGGGCCAACGAGCCGCATGTGAAATTTCAATCGGTTGTCCGCGCCCCGTGGGCCGGGAGGGCTTCGGCGCTGAAAGCCGGCTCGCCCGCGATGCAAACCCGAACGCCCCACACGAACCTGGTACGGCGCGCCCCCCAACACGAACCTGGTACGGGGCGCCCGGCTCGGGGCTCCCCACACGAACCTGGTGCGGGGGGGGCGGCTGCGCACGAACCTGGTACGGGGTGCCCGGCTCGGGGGCCGCGCACGAACCTGGTACGGCTCGCCCCCCGGTATCCCGTCGGAACTTCGCGCGCGAAATACTAGAGTCCTCTCCAGGCGCCGTCCGACGGCGCATTCCTTCCCTTCCCTTCCGGAGCTCATCCCCCGTGGCTTCGCGCAAGACGATCTGCATCGACGCCCGCTACATCCGCGAGCGGCCGAGCGGCATCGGTTGGTACGTCCAGGTGCTCGTCGATCAGGTTCCGGCTCTGTGCCCGGACCTCGACGTCCTGCTGCTCAAGCACCCGAAGGCCCCCTCGCGCCTGTCGCAAGCGCCGAACGTCCGCGAGGTCGTCGTGCGCCAGGAGGCCAACGGTCCCGCCACGCTGCTGTGGCTGCCGCGCGTCGTCGACCTGCGCGGCGTCGACCTCTTCCACGCGACGTTCAACATCCTGCCGGCCAGCCTGCCGATGAAGACGCTGGTCACGCTGTGCGACGTCATGTGGATCAAGCACCCGGAGTGGGCGCGCTCGCCTGGGCTGCTGCGCGGCATGGTCGAGACGGCGTTCTTCCGCCGCGGCATCCGCCAGGCGCTGCGGTCGGCCACGCGCATCGCCGCGATCAGCGAGGCCACGCGGCAGGAGATCGGCTCGGTCGACCCCCGTGCGCTCGCCAAGACCTCGGTGACGCTGCTCGGCATCTCCGAGGAGTTCCGGCCCCTCGAGGGCGAAGACGGAGCGCGCGCGATCGCGGCGGCAAGGGGGCGATGGCTCCCGGGCGCCGGGCGCTACGTGCTCGCGGTCGGGCAGTTCGCGGGCTACAAGAACCACGAGCGCGTCGTGCGCGCCTTCGCGCGCGCCTTCCGCGACGAGCACGACGTGCACCTCGGGCTCGTGCAGCGGCTCGGCGAAGGCGAGCGCGTGCTGCGCCCCATCGCCCGCGCGCTTGGCGTCGACGATCGCGTGCATTTCGTCTCGGGCGTGCCGCTGCACGACCTGGTCGCCCTCTACAACGGCGCGACCAGCCTCTGTCACCCCTCCCTCTACGAAGGGTACGGCAACCCGCCCGGCGAAGCGCTCGCGTGCGGCTGCCCGGTCATCACCTCGAACTGCTCCTCCATGCCCGAGGTGTCGAAGGACGCAGCCCGCTACGTCGATGCGACCGACGTCGAAGACATCGCCCGCGCGCTTCGCGAGGTGGCGAGCGACGAGGCGCTGCGCGCGAGGATGCGGGAGCGGGGGCTCGCTCGGGCGAAGGAGCTCAGCTGGCGCCGCTTCGCCGAGGAGAACGTCGCCATCTATCGGGAGCTCTTGGCGTAGTCGCTACTTCGGCCCCTCGAGGGAGCAGAAGCCGCGACGCGCCCCGCTCCCGCGACGACCGCCGCCTATTGGCAGCTCGCCTGCTCGCCGCTCACCGGCTTCGGCGATGGGTCGCCGTTGCACTGCAGGCTCAGCGTGCCCCCCTGGTTCGAAGCGGTGCACGTCCCGGTGCACGTGACGGTGCAGGTCGCGCCCGACTGGCAGGTCACGCTGGTGCCCTGTCCGGCGGTGACGGTGCAGTGGCTCCCCGACTCGCACGACACGCTCGCCGAAGCCCCGGCGGTGAGCGTGCACGTCGCCTGCCCGCCGCACTGGAGGTTCGCGCTGTCGGCGGCGGCGATGACACAGCTGCTCTGCGAGCTGCACTGCGTGTCACACGAGGCACCGCAGGCGCCCGAGCAGCTCGAGCCCGACTCGCAGGTGAACTTGCACCCCGAGGTCTGCGCCGTGCAAGCGCCGGTGCCGCTGAGGTTGCAGGCGCCCGCGGCCGTGCAGGTGCAGTTGGTCCCCGTGCAGGCCGCCGGGACCGCGGGCCCCGTGCTGCTGGTCGAGGTCGAGTTGCCCCCGCAGGCGGCGGCGAGCGACAGGGCGAGGACAGCCAGGAGCGAGAGCGGTCGAACGGTCAAAGGATGCCTCCGTGGGCGGGAGTGGTCGGAGAAAACGCGCAAGCGAGCCATCCTCTCCTTGGGGCGACCGGGACGGGTTCGTCAATTTCAGAGATCGATTCCGTGCGCCTGGGCCCAGTGCTGTCGAGCTCGTTCGATGAGCGAAGCGCGGGCGGTCACGTCCGCCAATGCGCTCGCTCACAGCGGACAGGTTCGGGCCAGGCACTGCCAGCGCCCAACCGTCGTGTCGTACGCACACGTTCCCACCGCGCCTCCGTTCATCGAAGCGCACTCGACGTCGTTCAGGCACCTGTCGTTGGGTGTCCGGCAGTAGTAGCCGGCGATCCCGTAGCACTCGGTCGGGCTCGGAGAGCAGTAGCCGCCGGCCCCGCAGTCGGCGTCGAGTCGGCAATGGCCTCGCGCGCACACGTTCGCGCCGGCTTCGATCCGGCAGGCGCACGCGCCGCCCGCGCAGTCGCCGTCGACGAAGCACTCGTCGTAGCTGCACGTCGGCGGCATCGGCAGCAGCTCGACGCAGCGACCGTTGCGACCGGCGGTGCAGTCGGAGTCTCGGCTGCAAGCTCCGCCCAGGTCCGGGTAGCCTCGCGAGCTCGGATCGCGCGTCGTCGGGCAAGGGGTCGCGACCGCGCGGTGCGAGCTCGGCACGGGGAGCTTCGCTGCATCGGCCCCCGCGTCGGTCGCGCCGCCGGGGGCGCCGGCCACGAGCCCGCCGCAGGCCGAGAGCCCCGCGAGCGCAGCGCGAAGCGCGACGTCGATCGACGAGCGAGGGCGCGTCACGACGTCACTCCGGGCAGCAGGTCACGACGACCGAGCACGCCGTCGTCGCCATCGGGCAGGCGCCCGCGGCATTGAACGACGCGAGGACGAAGCCCCCGCGCGCGCAGATCTCGTAGGCATTCGCGTACAGGTCGCCAATCGCCATGCACCCGGAGCCCCCCGTTCCTCCGCTCCCCTCGAACGCCCCCGACGCGTCGGTGCAGGTGTAGCTCATGCCGGTGGCCCCGCCGGCGAGCTCGCTCTTCAGCACGTGCGCGACGGGCTTGGTGCCTGCCGCGCAGACGCCGTCGAGGCTCGGCGCCTTTGCACAATCGAAGCTCCTGCCGACGACCGGGGCGCAGGTCCCATCGGCGACGTCGAGCGCGCCATAGGTCTGCGCGGCGTGCCCCTCGGGGCCCCCTTCGACCTTGCCGGCGCAGGCGGTCATGATGGCGAGCGCCCAAGCCAGCACGGCTATCGACGGCATGCGCACGTGGCGAGCGTCGCCTGTCATGCGCGAACGCCCTGCAACCAGCATACTCGATCGAACGGCTCGTTTTGTCCGTTTTTACGCGTCCGGCGCCTGTGCCACCGTGAGCCGCCGCGCCGCGCCCCGGACGCTCCGATCGCGGCGGGGCGTCGTCGCGACCCTCGTCGGGCCGTGTCGCGCGCTGCGGTGAGCGGGGGATTCGCCGTCGCGCGCCCCCGGGCCCATGCACCTCTTCTGCCACTCGCCCGGGGGCCCGGTCTCTTTCGCGCGCCACGACCTTCGGGTAGCAGGCTGCGCATGCGCACCTTCGAGCTCGCCCTCTTCGCCTGCGTCGTCGTCCCCATTGCCGCATGCGGAGGCGCCCCTGCGCACACCGAGGCCCCCGCCGCGGCCCCCGCGAGCGCGGCGCCATCGACGAGCGCCGAGCCGAGCCCGACGCCGCTCGCGAGCGCCTCGTCTGCGGACGCGACCCCGACGGCGACGGGCGCCGCGGGCAAAGGGGGCGACAAGGGCCCCTTCCACTTCACGGAATACGCCGGCCC
>JAJXTK010000361.1 GCA_021783935.1 Myxococcales bacterium
CCGCGAGCGTCGGCGGGGCGAAATCGCCGAGCCGCGTGAGCGCCTGCGCGCCCACGGCCTGCTTGCTCTCCTTGAGCCCGTGCATCGCCTCGCGCACGCGACGCAGGCGCTCGACCGCGTCCTCTTCGCCGATCGGCAGCGGGCAGAACATCGCGGCGACCTGGTTGCCGAAGCTCCCCCGCTGCTCGGGCGCGCGCACGCTCACCGGCACCATCACCCGCAGCTCGCCCGTCGTCGCCTCGCCGCGCTGGCGCAAGAGCGTGCGCAGCGCGCCGGCCACCGTCGCGAGCACCACGTCGTTCACCGTGCCGCCGAAGGCCGCGCGCACCTGCTTCACCCGCGCGAGCGGCAGCGTCAGCATCTCGAAGCGCCGGTGCGGCCCGATCGGGCCGTTGAGCGACGAGCGCGGCGCGAAGCCGAGCTGCGCGAGGCCGAGCAGCGGCTTCACGTTCGAGACCAGCTCCTCGACCACCGAGCGCGGCTCGTGGCGCTCCTCGGTCGCGCGCTGCACCTGCTCCTGCGCGCGCTCGATCGCCCCCTTGGCGAGCTCGATCGGCTGCGTGACCTGATCGCGCACCGACGACGCCATCAGCTCGAGGCGCGAGGGGGCGACGCGCGGCTCCCAGCGCCTCGGCGGCGGGCTCGAGCGCGGCGGGGTCGGATCGGCGTCGAGGAGCACGGTGGCGAGGTCGACCCCCGAGACGCCGTCGATCATGCAGTGGTGCGTCTTGGAGAGGATCGCGAAGCGATCGTCGCCGAGCCCCTCGATGAACCACAGCTCCCAGAGCGGCTTGCCGCGATCGAGCCGCTGCGAGAGCAGGCGCCCGGCGAGGCGCTTGAGCGGCGCGTCGGCCGGCTCGCTCGGATCGGGGCGCGGCAGCGCGGTGTGGCGCACGTGGTACTCGAGATCGAAGTGCTCGTCGTCGACCCACACGGGCCTGCCGAGCGGCACCATCTCGACGCGCTGCCGGTAGCGCGGCACGAACTCGAGGCGCGCCTCGACGTGCGCGCACAGCTCCGCGAGGGTCGGCGGCTTGCCGCGGAACACCGCGACCGCGCCGACGTGCATGTGCGCAGAGGGGGACTCCTCCATGTGCAGGAAGGCCGCGTCGAGGGGGGAGAGGCGCTCGCTCCAGGTCATCGCGCGCCATCATGGCACGGACGCGCTCGACGTCCGCGTCGGGTCGTCATCGCGGGGCGCGCGTCCTATGGTTCGCGCATGCCGCGCGCCGTCGACGATCGCCTCGCCCCGGGCGGCGCCGTGCACCGCGCCCTCGAGGAGGTGCTCGTCGGCTGCGATCGCGCGGCGCGCGTGCGCACCGACCCGGTCGAGCTCGTGCATCGCTACGCCGATCGACCGCTCGAGGCGGAGCTCGTCGCGCTGCTCGCCTCGTCGGTCGCCTTCGGCAACGTCAAGGCGCTGCGCGCGAAGCTCGCCGACGCCCTCGCGAGGCTCGGCGACAGCCCGAGCGCGATCGCCGACGACGAGCTCGAGGCGCACCGCCGCCTTCGCGGCTGGGTGCACCGCGTCTACACGGGGGGTGACCTCGCCGCGATGCTGGTCGGCGCGCGTCGCGTGCAGCGCGCCGAGGGGTCGCTCGGCGCCGCCTTCGGTCGGGCGCTCCGCGAGGCGGGCGAGCTGCGCGAGGCGCTCGCGCGCTGGGCCGCCGCGATCCGCGCGGCCGGCGGCCTCGATCGACGCGAGGGGCGCGGCGCGCGCCACCTGCTCCCCGACCCGCGCGGGCAGAGCGGCTGCAAGCGCCTGCTGCTGATGCTGCGCTGGATGGTGCGCGGCCCCGACGGCGTCGATCTCGGCCTCTGGCGCGACCACGTCGACGCCGGCGCGCTGCTCGTCCCGGTCGACGTGCACATCCTTCAGCTCGCGAAGAACCTCGGGCTCACGCGGCGCGCGGGGGCCTCGTTTCGCACCACGCTCGAGATCACCGAGGCGCTCCGGCGCTTCGACGCGCGCGACCCCACCCGCTTCGACTTCGCGCTCTGCCACATGGGCATGGCGCAGCGCTGCCCCTCGCGCCGCGACGCCGCGCGCTGCGAGGGGTGCGCGGTCAAGCCGGTGTGCCGGCACTGGAGCGGCGCGCGCGCGCGCTGAGGCCGGCTCACGTCCACGCGAGGCGGAACTCGAGCCGCACCGTCGGCACCGTGCAGCCCGGGTCCGAGTCGCGCCGCGCCTCGTTCGTCGTGACGCGCACGTCGAGCGCGCCCGCCATCGAGAGCGCGGTCGGCACGAACCCCTCGACGGCCCAGATGAACCAAGCCGCGAGCGGATCGGGCACGCCGCCGCGGCGGCAGACGAAGGTCTGCTCGCCGACGAGCTCGCCGTCGGCGTCGCCGAAATCGAAGTAGCGCAGCGAGAGCCCCGGCAGCCGGATCACGAGCGCCTGCGGGTGCGCGTTGAGCAGCATGGCTCGATAGACGCCCGAGAGATCCCGTCGCGCCAGATGCGCCGCCGCCTCGCGCACGACCTTCGCGTGCGTCACGCCTCGCACCCGCGCGCCCGCCTCGGTCAGCGTCGCGAGCGGCAGCGCGTCGTACCAGCTGCCGGGCACGAACGGGGTCGTCAGAAACCGCGCGAGGCTCCCCGAGGCGTCTTCGCGGCCGGCGCGCGCGAGCACCGCGTCGTTGCCGCCGGGCAGCCTCTTGTCGAAGTACTCGGCGAGCCCCTGATACACGAGCCCCTTCACGCGGAAGGCGCTCTCGCCCGCGGGGACCACGGCCGGCATCTTCAGGGTCGACGCCATCGGGCGTCGAACGTACCGAAATCGCCAGAGTCGTAGGAAGGGGCGGAGTTGAGCGTCGGGATGGATTGAGCCAGCGCAACGGCCGGAACGTGCTGGCGCTCAGGCCTTGCTCGCGTGCGTGACGCCGTACTCCTCGGCGAACAGGTCGTCGTAGTGGTCGGCCGTCGCCGCGACGTGCTGGAGAATCTGCTCGATTTCCTGCGGATCGAGCCCGTCGGCGGGGCGCTCGCTGACGACCACGACCTTGTCGCCGAGGACGCCGAAGGCCGCATTGCGCATCATCTTCGCGTTCAGGTCGAGCAGTCGCGCGAAGAACGCGAGGCGCGCCGCCTCCGGGGGGAGCGTGACCACTGGCGCGATGGCGCGCACCCAGATGTGCGCCTCGTCGCGCGTCGCCGCGAGGAGCACCTGGGCGCTGCCGCGCAGCACGCCGAACGCGAGCTGGTCCGGCTCGTCGCGAACGACCGAGGTGGCGGGGTCGAGGCCCACGCTCCGCAGCGCGATCTCGAGCAGCTCGCGGGTCTTCAACCAGAGGGCGTCGGTCTGGGCGGTGGTCATGCTGTCGGGGGGCGAGGATCGTTGCTTTTCGGGCGCGCTGTCCAGCCGGCCGCGCCGAGGCGCCCGCGGGCGAGGTCGCCGACGGGCTCCCCGCTTGACCGGCGCCGCTCGGCGGCTAGGATGCGTCCCCCCGGAAAAAACCGGGTTTCGCGGCGCCGCCGCGACACAGGAGCGCGAGACATGGGCCGGTTCGATCGCCGCAGTTCGATGAAGATGCGTCGCCGCAAGGCGCAGGCCAAGAAGAAGAACCGCGCGCGTCGCCGCGCCGACGAGCGCAAGGCCCGCCTCGCGACGTTGTCGAAGAAGTCGACGAAGAAGTCCTCCTAGCAGGCCGGGTTCGCGGCGCGCGCTCGCGGGGCGCCGCGGTTCAGCAATGCGGCGCGCGTCGGCTCCGACGACCGATGCGCGCCGGTCGATTTTTTGTCGCGATGCGGTGAGACCGATGGCGGAGCGTCCGAAGGCGAACGATGCGGCGGCGAGCGATCCGCTCGACGTCCGGCACTGGCAGGAGGTCGAGGAGGCGGTCGAGCTGCTCCAGGAGGAGCGCCCGATCGAGGCCATCCTCGAGCTGCGCCGGGTGATCCAGGACTCGCCGCGCAACCCCTACGGGTTCCACTACCTCGGCGTCGCGCTCTTCGAGACGCACGAGCTCGAGGCGTCCCGCGACGCCTACCGCGCCGCCGTGGCCATCGCGCCTCGGTACAGGGGCGCACGCGTGCACCTGAGCCACGTGCTGCGCAAGCTGGGCGACGCGCGCGGGGCCATCGAGCAGGCCGAGATCGCGCGCCGCCAGGACCCCAACGACGCCGAGGTATGGCACGCCCTCGGCCTCGCCCACGCCGCGCGCGGCGACAAGGATCTCGCGCGCCGCTACCTCGAGGCGTTCCTGCACAGCAACCCCGAGTTCGAGGTCACGCTCGAGGTGCGCGCCGCGCTCGAGCAGCTCGGCCCCGCACCCGAGGACGACGACTGAAGAGCCCGCCGCGGGTCGTCCGTACGCGGCGGGGCGAGCCGAGGAATCGTCGCAGGAAAGGCTGCCGAGGTGCGCCGCAGGGCCTAGACTCGCCAGACGTCCTTCGGTGGACGAGCGCGAGGCGGACGTGGCGGAGAGTGCAGCGAAGAACAGCGGTTGGGACTTCGGGATTTGGGGTCTCGCCTTCGGCTATTTCGCGGCGTACGCGCCCTACAGCGCGCTCACCAAGGCGGTCACCAAGGGCTTGTTGCCCTACCACCACGGGCGGGTCGACGGGCTCGTGCTGGTGCCCATGACGGTCGTCGCGAGCTTCTTCGCGATGATCGCCTTCCTCACGTTCAAGCGCTGGTGGCGCTACGCGGGCACGCGCCGCATCTTCGGGCGCGACGTCCCCTTCCCGTCGATTTGGACGGCGCTCTCGGGGCTCTGCTCGGCGACGATCATCATCACCACGACGCTCGCCTACACCTTCGACGGCGTCTCGATCGTCTTCATCATGCTGCTGATGCGCGGCGGCGTGCTGATGATCGCGCCGATGGTCGATCTGGTCGCGCGGCGGCCGGTGCGCTGGTTCTCGTGGGTCGGGCTGATGCTCAGCCTGGTGGCCGTGGTGGTCGCCGATCGCGGCGGCGACGTGCGGTTGACGTTCGCGTGCGGCGGCAACGTGCTCGCCTACCTCGCCGGCTACTTCATCAAGCTGCAGGTGATGAGCCGCCGCGCGAAGTCGACCGACGAGAACGCCAACGTCCGCTACTTCGTCGAGGAGCAGCTGGTGAGCACGCCGGCGCTGCTGCTCTTCCTCGGGGTGCTCGCCGTCGTCGACCGCGGCCCGGTGATGCACCTGGTGCGCGAGGGGTTCGTGGGCTTCCCGAGGTCGGGGCTGCTGCTCGAGGCGCTCGCGATCGGCGTGCTCTCGCAGGGCACGGGGATCTTCGGCGGGCTCATCCTGCTCGACAAGCGCGAGAACACCTTCTGCGTCCCGGTGAACCGCTCGTCGAGCATCCTCGCCGGGGTCGTCGCGTCCTTCTCGCTCGCGTGGCTCTTCCACGACCGCCTGCCCGGCTTCTTCGAGCTGCTCGGCGCGACGTTGGTCACCGGCGCGATCCTCTTCCTCACCGTCCCGCCGATGCTCGAGCGGGCGCGCGCGCGCAGGCTGCGCGACTCGATCCCGCGCGCGCCGCGGGTGCCGGCCGATCTGGTCGCGGCGGTGCAAGAAGAGGGCGACGGGCAGTAGCCGGCGCCGCGCGCGCTACTTCTTCTTCGCCTTGAGCATCGCGCGCAGCCGCTCGGCGTACCCCTCTTTGTTCTCTTGGCGCGCGCGGCCGATCGCGAGCGCGTTGGCGGGGACGTCGCGCACCACCGTGGTGCCGGTCGCGACGTAGGCGCCCTTGCCCACGCGCACCGGCGCGACGAGCTGCGAGTCGCTGCCGATGAACGCGCCGTCCTCGAGCACGGTGACGTGCTTTTGGAAGCCGTCGTAGTTGCAGAAGATCGTGCCGGCGCCGACGTTCACCCCTTCGCCGACCTCGCCGTCGCCGAGGTAGGCGAGGTGGTTCGCCTTGCTCCCCTTGCCGAGGCGCGTCTTCTTGAGCTCGACGAAGTTGCCGACGTGCGCCTCCTCGCCGAGGTCGCTCGCGGGCCGAAGGTGCGAGAAGGGGCCGACCTGCGCGCGCGCGCCGACGCGGCTGTCGCTCGCGACCGAGTACGGCTTGACCACGGCCCCCTCGTCGACCACCACGTCGGTGAGCACGCAGCCGACGTCGATCGTCGCCCCCGCGCCGATGCGCGTCTGGCCGCGCAGCACCACGCCGCGCTCGAGGGTCACGTCCTCGGCGAGCTCGACGCCGTCGTGGATCTCGACGCTCGCGGGCTCGCGCACGGTGACCCCCGCGAGCTGGTGACGACGCGCGATGGCGAGCAGCATGCGGCGATCGAGCGCGGCGAGCTGCGCACGATCGTTGATCCCCTCGACCGCAGAGGCGTCGACCGCGCGATCCAGCACGCCGCCGTGGGCGGCCGCGACCGCGACGAGATCGGTGAGGTACAGCTCGCCTTGCGCGTTGTTCGGGCGCAGCGCGGGGAGGTGCGCGCCGAGGAAGTCGAGGCGCGCCGCGTACACGGCGGGGTTGAACTCGCGGATCGCGCGCTCCTCGGCGGAGCAGTCGGGCTGCTCGCGGATTGCGACGATCGCCCCCTCGCGGCGGAGGATGCGCCCGTAGCCGGCGGCGTCGGGGAGCGTCGCGGTGAGCATCGCGAGCGGCGCGTTCGGCGCGCCATCGCCCGCCTCGAAGAGCCAGCGCACGTGATCGGCCGTGAGCAGCGGGGTGTCGCCCGCGAGGATCAGCACGCGCGCGTCGGGCGCGGCGCCGCTCGTGAGCGCGGGCAGCGCGACCTGCACCGCGT
>JAJXTK010000362.1 GCA_021783935.1 Myxococcales bacterium
TAGCGAGACGCCGCGGCCCGCTGCCCGGCGTGGCGGGGCGCGCCTGCCCGATGCGGCGCCAACGCGCAAGGCGGGGGGCGGGGTACTTTCGGGCGAGTGCACACACCTACGCTGATCCGCGGTTGTGCGAGGTCGTCATGAACGCCGCCGGCAGGACCCCCGCCCCGCGGAAGGCGGCGTCCCAGCGCTTGTCCACGGGCACCTCGAACACGATCCGATCGTCGAGATCCACCGGCAGCCACGCCCCCTGGCGGATCTCCTCCTCGAGCTGCCCCGGTGCCCAGCCGCTATAGCCGAGGAACGCCGCGTACACCGCGGGCCCCTCGTCGCGGCCGATGCTCGCGAGCACCTCGCGCGACTGCGTGACCGCGAGGCGATCGGAGAGCTTGATCTCCCCCTCGCACGGCGTGTCGCTCGGGCGGTAGACGATCCAGCCGATCTCCTGCTGCACCGGCCCCCCGAGGCGCACCGCCTGCGGGTGCTTCGAGCCATCGTCCGAGAGGCCGAGCTGCTCGAGCAGATCGCCGATGCTCGCGACCTCCTTGTCGCCGTTCACGACGATGCCGAGCGCCCCCTCCTCGCCGTGCGCCACGAGCAGCACGAGCGACTTGGCGAAGTTCGGATCGGTGAGCGGCGGCGCCGCGACGAGCAGGCCGGGTGCGAGCGGAGCGCTCATGTCTCTCAGCTACCGCGAGCGCCGAGGCCTGTCACGCGGACGGGCGCCGCGCGCGACGTCACGGCTGTAGCGAGCGCGGCGAGACCCCCGCCACCACGGTCACCTCGCCCGCCGGTGCAATAGGGGACGAAGACGTGGTGCCACTCGCGCAACGGGTTGCGCGGATCGAGGTGGTCGCGGATGCCGGTGGCGACCCCCTCCTCGATGCCGGGCGCCGGCTCGGCCGTCGAGGGCACGCCCGACGAGCACGCGGACGCCAACGTCACCAGCGCGAGGGCGCGCGGAGCAAGGTTGCGAGCTGCCACGGGCACTCCCCCCTCTCACGAGGGCGCCACACGAGCTCCGCCATCGCCGCGAGGCGCCGCCGATCGTGAGACGAGCACCACGCGTGCCGATCGGTCGCGAGCGCGACACGTGCCCGTCGAGCCCGAGCGGCAGGAGCGCGGCCGCAGAAGGCACCTCGCGACCTCTGCCTGGCAGGCCGTCGAGAAGCGGCCAGCGCAAGCCGTGACCGCCAGCCGGCTGTCGTCGATCGCGCGGAGAATCGCGGCATGACCCGGGAGAGGATCGGCCGGCCTCGGCGAGGCTCGACAGCCTGCGGGAGCCGTGCGCTCGCAAGTGCGGGGGCAGCTCCCGACGCCCGACCGCCGAGCCCGGCGCGCCGCCGGGCTAGTGCGACGACCCATCCACGCCCCCGCACCCGCACCCGCCCCCGAGCCCGCTCTCACCCCCCCGCGGGGCACGCGCTCGCCGACGGCAGCTGGCACGTGGTGCTCGTCGCGCCGACGCAGCGCGCGGGCGCCGCGCAGTCAGGGCCGCTCGTCGGGTCGCAGGCCGCGCCGTCCGCCGCCGCGGCGACGCACGTCCCCTGCAGTGAGCCCGTCGCGATCCTGCACGTGCCCCCCGCCGCGCAGTCGGCGAACTTGCCGTGGCCGAGATCGCCGCACGGCTCGCCCGCGGCCACGAGCGCGACCGACGCGCACTGACGCGTGATCGCCGCGCACCGCAGGCCGTCGATGGCGGCGCAGCGCGGCGCGGTCTTGCCCGTCGGGTCGCACGAAGCGCCCACCGAAGCGCCGGCCGTCTGGCAGCTGCCCGCCCTCGTCGCCGTCGCCCCCACGCACGAGAGCCCCGCCGCGCAGGGGGTGCCGGTGTCGTCGCACGGTGCGCTCGCGGCGCCGGGGGGCTGGCAGAGCTGCGTGGCCGCCACGCACTCGAGGCCACGGTCGCACCCGTAGCTCGCGCACGATTGCCCCGCCTTCGCAGGGGCTCCGCACGTGCCGCACGCCGAGCCCTTCGCGACGCGGCAGGAGGCGCTCGCGCACTGCGCGTCGAACGCGCAGGGCTGGCCGTCCGCGAGCCCGCCCACCTGCGGCAGGCAGGCGGCCGGCGGGTCGTTCGCGAAGAAGTCCGCACACGCCTCGCTCGCGCGCGCCACCGCGCACGCTTGCACGCTCGCCGCGGTCGCCCCCGTCGACGGGGCCGCGAGCGACGTCAGGCACAGCGCCTTGGTGCGGGCGACGCAGGTCGCCTGATCGGTCCATTTCGCCTGCGCGTCGAACGCGCTGCACTTCCACTCGAGCTGGCACTGCGCCGAGGCGGCGGCCGTGCATGCGGCGTCGTCTTCGGCGAGCGCGTCGCCCGAGCTTTGGGCGTCGCCTTCGGTCGTCGACGACGGCAGGCTCGTCTTGCCGCCGCAGGCACCCGAGGCGACCCCGAGAGACCCGATCAGGAGGAGCGCGAAGCGAGGTGAAGTCATGAGCACTAGGCTGACCAGGCCGCGCGTCGATGCGCGCCCTCGCGACGCGATCCTGATTGCGGTCACGTCAAGACACGCGAGCGGCGCGCGCCGAACCTTTCGTCAACCGTCGCGGTCGCAGACTTCCCGTCACGGCAGATCCCGCGTGGCGGGCGCGTTGATGAGCCGGCGCGCCGCGCGTTAGCACGTCGTCATGAACGCACGTCGCCTCGCCCTGTCGCTCACGGCCGTCGCCATCGGAACCCTCCTCGCGTGCGGGCACGGCGGCGAAAGCCCCGATCCCGCGACGGCCGCCTCGCCCGACGACTCGGCGTCGGCCTCGAGCTCCGCGTCCGCCTCCGAAGCCGCGAGCCCGGGCAGCGCGCCCAACATGGACGACGTCGCCGACGACGGCTCCTGCGCCGGCCCGAACTGCCTTCGCCGCTGCGACAACAAGGGGCGCCCGCTCGACTGCACCGAGGCGGGCAAGGCGCTCCGGCAGGGGCTCGACGGGCTCAAGCAGGACCCCGCGCGCGCGGTCAGCTACCTCGACAAGGCGTGCGGGCTGAAGAGCCGCGAGGCGTGCGCGGTGCTCGCGCAGATGTTCACCTCGGGCGAGGGGGGCACGCCGAAGGATCTCCAGCGCTCGCTCATCTTGCTCGACGACGCCTGCGACCAGGGGCTCGGCGCCGCGTGCGACGACCTCGCGCGCCGCTACGACGCCGGGAGCGACGGCGCCAAGAAGGACCACGCCAAGGCCATCGGCTACTTCGCGAGCGGCTGCGCGGCCGAGGCGTCCGACGAGACCGCCTGCGCGAGCTTCGCTGACGCGCTCGCCAAGAAGGACAAGGACGCCGGCCGCTCGCTCGACGGCTGGAAGATGAAGTGCAAGGCGAAGAAGGGGGCGCCCGAGTGCGCCGCGATCGATCGGCTGAAGAAGAAGTCGTGACGCGCGGCCGAGGGGCCGACGCGCGCGGCGTCACCCGAACGCGCGATCTTCGCCCACGCCTCGACGCTCGAGTCGCAGCGCTGCATCCCCGCACGACGAGCGCGTGGGGCACAGGACCAGGAGTGCGTCCGAGCTGATGGCCGGGTCTCGACCGGGGGCTCGCGCGCACCGGGCGCGATTCGCGCCTCCGCGCGGGGCCGCCGACGAGAGCTGGTCGCCTCACGCGGTGACGAGCGTGCCGACGCCGCGATCGGTGAACAGCTCGGCGACGACGCCGTGCGGCGTGCGCCCGTCGACGAGGTGGACCTTCTGCACGCCCCCCGCGAGCGCGCGCAGGACGCTCCGCGCCTTCTTCGCGAGGCCGCCGTGGACGACGCCGGTCGCGATCTTCGCCTCGAGCTGCGCGGCGGTGAGCTCGCTGACGAGCTCGCCCTCGTCCAGCACGCCGGGCACGTCGGTCAGGTAGATCAGCTTCTCGGCGCCGAGCGCGATCGCGACCTCGGCGGCGACCGCGTCCGCGTCGAGATCGTACCCTTCGCCGTCTTCGCCGAGCCCCACCGGCGAGATCACGGGCACGTACTGCTTGGAGAGGAGCAGCTCGAGCAGCTCCGCGTTCACGCCGACGATCTCGCCGACGCGCCCGAGGTCGCGCCCCCCCTCGCCCCGCAGCTTGCGCGCGCGCAGCAGGCCGCCGTCCTTGCCCGAGACGCCGACCGCGCGCGGGCGCTCCTGGTTGAGGAGCGAGACGATCTCGGCGCTCACGCGGCCGGTCATCACCATCTCGACGACGTCGTAGTCCTGCGCGTCGGTGACCCGCACGCCGTCGACCAGCTCGGGCTTCTTGTGCGGCTCGAGCTTCTCGAGGGTGCGCGCGATCTCGGGGCCGCCGCCGAGCACCAGGATCGGCAAGAGCCCCGCGTTGCGCAGCAGGTTCACGTCGTTGCAGAAGCTCGCCTTCAACGAGTCCTTCACCATCGCCGCGCCGCCGTACTGGACGACGGCGCGCTTGCCGGCGAACTTCGAGATGTACGAGAGCGCCTCGACGAGCAGCGCGCGCTTGAAGCCGGGGCTGTAGTTGGTGAGCCGATCGTCGCGCGCGACGACCCCCTCGGGCGAGGCGGTGACCAGCGACATGTAGTCGGCGTTGATCTTGACGTAGTCGTACGACAGGTCGCAGCCGTAGGCGGTCGCCGCGTCGTCACCCGCGTGCAGGTGCACCGCGATCTCCACGCGCGGCGCGCGCATCTTGGCGCGCAGCGAGGCGACGTCGTGCGGCGCCGGGCGCCCCCGATCGAAGACGACGACCCCTTGGATCTCGACGCGCGCGCGATCGAGCTCGATCGGCCACAGGTTCGCCCCTGCGCGCGCGCCGACCGTCGCGAGCACGCGCCCCCAGTTCGGATCGGCGCCGAAGATCGAGGCCTTCACGAGGCTCGAGCCGACGATCGACTTGGCGAGATCGCGCGCGATGCGATCACCCGGCGCGCCGGTGACGGTGACCTCGACGAGCTTGGTCGCCCCCTCGCCGTCCTCGGCGATCGCGCGCGCGAGCTCGAGGCAGATCGAGCGCAGCGCCTCCTCGAAGGGGGCGTAGCCGTCGGAGCCGGCGGTGATCGGCGAATTGCCGGCGAGCCCGCTCGCGAGCGCGAAGACCGCGTCGTTGGTGCTCATGTCGCCGTCGACGACGACGCGGTTGAAGGTCGCGTCGGCGGCGCGATCGAGCATCGCCGCCAGCGTGCGCTCGTCGATCGCGGCGTCGGTCGTCACGAACACGAGCATGGTCGCGAGCTGCGGCGCGATCATGCCGGAGCCCTTGGCGAAGGCCGACAGGCGCACCTCCTTGTCGCCGACGCGCAGGGCGCGCGAGGCGAGCTTCAGGCGCGTGTCGGTGGTCATGATCGCCTCGGCCGCGGCCTCGATCGACGGCCCCGCGGCGGCCACCGCGCGCGGCGCGGCGGCGACGAGCTTGTGCGCGGGCAGGCGCACGCCGATGACGCCGGTCGAGGCGCAGAGGATCGCGCGCGGCGGGCAGCCGATCGCCTCGGCGAACGCCTCGCGCACCGCGCGCACGTCCTCGAGCCCCTCGGGCCCGGTGAGCGCGTTCGCGTTGCCGCTGTTGACGACGATCGCGCGCACGCTGCTCGACGGCAGGCGCCCCTCGAGATCGACCAGCGGCGCGGCCTTGGCCTTGTTGATCGTGACGCACGCCGCGCCGACGCACGGCACGTCGCACAGGATCAGCGCGAGGTCCTTGCGTGCGGCCTTCACGCCGACGTTCACCCCGGCGTAGCGAAAGCCCCGCGGCGTCTTCACGGCCCGGCATGGTAGCGCCGGCGCGCAGCGCGGCGAGCCGGATCGCTAGAGCTTGCGCAGCCGACCGACGTTCTCGGCGACGCACACCGGCTTGTCGCCCCCCTCGCGCTCGACCGTCCAGCGGTAGACGACCTGCACCCAGCCGCCGTCGAGCTCCTCGAGCGACGCGACCTCCAGCCAGGCGCGCACGCGCGAGCCGACCGGCAGCGGCGCGGGGAAGCGCACCTTGTTCCAGCCGTAGTTCAGCGCGACGCCGAAGCCGCCCACGCGCTCGAGCAGGTCGGGGCGGAAGCCGTCGAGCATCGCGAGCGTGAGGTTGCCGTGCGCGATGGTGCCGCCGTAGGCCCCCTCGCGCCTCGCGCGCTCCGGGTCGACGTGGATCCACTGGCGATCGCCGCCGAGCTCGGCGAACGCGTCGATCATCGCCTGCGTGATCTCGCGCCAGCGGCTCGGGCCGATGCGGCGGCCGACGAGCGCGCGCAGGTCCTCGACGCTCTTCACCTGGACGAGGGCGGGCATGGGCGAGAGCGTCTCACGAACGCCCCCGCAGGCTGCGGAGTTTCTCGGAGGCAGGCCGATCCTCTGCCGTGTCACGCCGCGATCTTCCGCGTGATCTTCCGCGCGATCTTCCGCGCGATCGACCACAGCCTGCGGACGGTCACAGCCTCCGCAGGCCGCCTCTCGACGGCCTGCTGGCGAGGTCACGGCGCGACGCGCGAGAGGGCGTCGAGCCCCGCCGCCTCGTCGAGGCCGAAGAGCAGGTTGAGGTTCTGGATCGCCTGGCCGCCGGCCCCCTTCACGAGGTTGTCGAGCGACGCGACGAAGATCACCGCGTCGTCGCTCGCCGTCGCGCCGACGTGGCACTCGTTGGTGCCGACCACCCCCGCGAGCCCCACGCGCTCGCAGGGGCGCACGCGCACGAACGCCGCGTCGCGGTAGGCCTCGCGCAGGCACTCGTCGACGTCGCGCGCGGTGATGCGGCCGCGCGGGCGCGCGTAGCCGCTGACC
>JAJXTK010000363.1 GCA_021783935.1 Myxococcales bacterium
GATGGCGCCGGCTCGTCGAGCGCCCCGCCGCGCGCGCGGCCCGTCTCGACCACGACGCGCTTCGGGCTCGATGGCGCCCCTTTGGCGCCGCGTCGTTCGTCGTCCGCCGACATCGTTCGACCTGCTCTGCGAGGGCGCCCCGAGCGCCGCGCACGACTCCATAGCGCACGCGCGACCGCGTGGGGAAGGGCGACGGGCGCGCTCAGCGCGAAGCGCCCCGCAGCGGCGCGAACACCCCTTCCCAGTGACGGCCGAGGTCGTTGCGCAGCGCGATCGCCATCAAGGCGAGCAGCAGCACGAGGCCGACGAAGGTCATCACGCCGCGCACCCGCATCGGCAGCGGCCGACGCGACACGGTCTCGATCGTGAAGAACAGCAGCTGGCCGCCGTCGAGGATCGGGATCGGCAGCAGGTTCAGCAGGCCGAGGTTCGCCGAGACCAGCGCCATCACCCACACGAAGTCACGCGCCCCGCGCACCCCGGCCCGGCCCGCCGCGTCATAGATTGCGATGGGGCCGGAGATCGCCTCGACGCCGATCTGCCCGCGCAGCAGCCGCGCGCCGCCGACCGCGAGGTAGCGCAGCAGGCTGCCCGTCTCGGCGATCGCGAGGCGCAGCGCGCGGCCGGCGTTCGCGTCCTCCTCTTGCAGCGGCGCCGCCACCGTCGGCGTCCAGTGCGTCGTGCGGAAGACGTACCGC
Organism: Myxococcales bacterium; assembly: GCA_021783935.1. Lineage (GTDB taxonomy): Bacteria > Myxococcota_A > Polyangia > Polyangiales > JADJMO01 > CAIXWQ01. The sequence goes on from JAJXTK010000363.1 coordinate 699, forward strand.
TCGACCTTGCCGCCGCCGGCGTCGGTCCACTCCTCCTTGCGCACGCGCAAGAGCCCCGTCATCGCGCGCCCTTCTCGGATCCAGCCGACCTCGCGGGTGCGATCCCCGCCGGCCACGAGGTCCTCGACGAGCGGCTGCCACGCGCGCACCGGGACGCCGTCGAGGCGCTCGAGGCGATCGCCGCGGGCGAGCCCCATGCGATCCTCCGAGGAGCCCGCCGGCACGCTGGCGACGTACAGATCGGCGTTCTCGATGCCGGCGCGCTCGAGCCCGCGGCCGTCGGGGGCGGCGGCCGGCTCCGGCGCGAGCACCACGACGCGCGCCTCGAAGACGGCGGCCTCGGCGAGCGGCGTCTGGGGCTCGCCGCCCGCCGTGGTCGGCCACGCCACCGCGCGTGGCCGCAAGTAGTTGACCGGGACCGCCGTGCCGAGGTTTCCCTGGAACTTGCGCTCGACGTCCGAGAAGCGCGGCGTCGGCTCGCCGCCGATGTGCGTGATGACGTCGAAGGTCCGCAGCCCCGCGCGATACGCCGGCGAGGCCACGTCGCGCACGCCGATCGCCGCGGCGAGGGGCGCCGGGCCGATGCCGAGGCGCCCGATCTTCCTCGTGCCCCCGAGATCGCTGGGCTCGGTCGCGAGACGCGGCGTGACGGAGACGTCGACGAGATCCTCTCTGGCGCGCGACTGCCCCGGCAGCGCGTCGAGCCGCGGACGCGCCACGCGCAGGTGCAGCGGGCGCCCGGGGCTCGCCGCGATGCTCGCATGCAGCTCCGGGTAGCTGTCGATCTCGTCGCCGTCGACCTCCAGCACGCGGTCCCCCGGGCGCAGCGCCCCCTCGGCGGGGGAGCCGGGCAGCACCAGCCCGATCCAAGGCGGCACCGAGCGCGCCGGCGCGAGGAACACCAGAAAGAACAGGAACACCGGCGCGAGCAGGTTCATCGTCGGCCCGGCCAGCACGATGATCACGCGCTTCCAGAGCGCCTGCGCCTCGAGCGTCCTCGACGCGTCGGCGTCGCTGGCGGGAAGCTCGTCGTCCGAGCTCTCGGGATCGACCGGCCCGCGTCGCGCCCTGGCGGGGCGCCGCCCCTCGAGCAGTCGCACGAAGCCGCCGAACGGCAGCAGCGCCAGGCGGTAGGTCGTCTCGCGGCCGCGCAGCTGCAGGAGCGTCGGGCCGAAGCCGATCGAGAAGGTGACGACCTTCACGCCGAAGAGGCGCGCCGCGAGGAAGTGCCCGAGCTCGTGGACCAGCACGAGCGCGCCGACGAGCAGGACGAAATACAGGAGGTCCACGTGCGCCTCGCGCAGGATCCCGGGCCCTGCGGTCGCGTCGCGTATAGCACGGCCGAGGCGTCGGCCGGGCACGGCTTGCGCATGCGCCGGCGCTGCTTACTTGTGAAGCATGACCCCGATCCAAATCCTCCGAGTCGGCTTCGGTGGCGGGGCCGTTCAGGTGCCCATCTATCGCTTCGTCTTCACTGGCGGCGCCGACACGGACGCGTCACCGGGGGGCTTCTTCCAGAGTGACGAGGGCGACATCGGCATCGCGGTCGACGCGCGCCTCACGCCCGAAGAAGCGCAGCAGGTGATCAGCCGCGAGATCGAGGCCAACCTCCCCGCGCTCGAGGCGCTCACCCGCCGAGCTTCGTCCGACGAGCGCCGCTCGCTCGCCTCCTGAGCGCTCCTGCGCACCGTCGCCGCGTCGAGCCGCAGAAGCCACAAAACGCCGCGAGGCGGAGATCTCATCTCCGCCCCGACGAGCGCGGCGCGCGCACGAGTCGCACGCCCCGCGCGCGTTCACGAGTCGTAGTACAGGAAGAACTCGTACGGCGTCGGCCGCAGGCGGACCGGATCGATCTCGGTCTCGCGCTTGTGCTCGACCCACGTGTCGATCACGTCTTTGGTGAAGACGTCCCCCTTGAGCAGGAAGGCGTGATCGCGCTCGAGCGCGTCGACCGACTCCGCGAGCGAGCCAGGCATGCTCGGCACGTCTTTGCGCTCTTCGGGCGAGAGCGCGTAGATGTTCTTGTCGAGCGGATCACCGGGGTGGATCTTGTTCTGGATGCCGTCGAGGCCCGCCATGAGCATCGCGGCGAACGCGAGGTAGCCGTTGGTCGTCGGATCCGGGAAGCGCACCTCGACGCGCTTGGCCTTGGGGCTCGGCGAGTACATCGGGATGCGCAGCGCCGCGGAGCGATTGCGCGAGGAGTAGGCGAGGTTCACGGGCGCCTCGTAGCCGGGCACCAAGCGGCGATAGCTGTTGGTCGTCGGGTTGGTGAAGGCCGCGAGCGAGCGCGCGTGCTTGATGACGCCGCCGATGTAGTAGAGCGCGAGCTCGCTCAGCCCCGCGTACCCCTCGCCCGCGAAGAGGGGCCTGCCCTCCTTCCAGATCGACTGGTGCACGTGCATGCCGCTGCCGTTGTCGCCGAAGAGCGGCTTCGGCATGAACGTCGCCGTCTTGCCGTGCTTGAGCGCGGTGTTGCGCACCACGTACTTGAACCACATGAGCTTGTCGGCCATGCCGACCAGGCGATCGAACTTCATGTCGATCTCGCACTGGCCCGCGGTCGCGACCTCGTGGTGCGACGCCTCGACCTCGATGCCGACCTTCTGCAGGTTCAGGACCATCTCGGTGCGAAGGTCCATGAGCGTGTCGACGGGGGAGACGGGGAAGTAGCCCTCCTTCGGCCGGACCTTGTAGCCGAGGCCGCCTTCCTTGCCCGAGTTCCAGTGCGCCTCGTCCGAGTCGAGGAAGTAGAACGACTCGTTCTGCCGCGACGCGAAGCGCACCGTGTCGAACACGAAGAACTCGGCCTCGGGGCCGAAGTACGAGACGTCGCCGATCCCCGTCTGCTTCAGGTACGCCTCCGCCTTCTTGGCGATGAAGCGGGGGTCGCGCGGGTAGTTCTGGTGCGAGATCGGATCGCTGATGTTGCAGATCAGGCTCAGCGTCGGCCGGGCCATGAACGGGTCCATGTGCGCGGTCGCGGCGTCGGGGAGGATCAGCATGTCCGACGCGTTGATCGCCTGGAAGCCGCGGATCGACGAGCCGTCGAACCCGAACCCGTCCTCGAAGCTCGACTCCTCGAGGCGATGGATCGGCACCGAGGTGTGCTGCCACGTCCCGAGGAAGTCGACGAACTTGAGGTCGACCATCACTGCGCCGTTCTTCTTCGCGAATTCGAGGACCTCTTTGGCCGTCATCGTGCGCTTGCCTCCGTTGAGACTCCAAACCCCTAGAAACGGGCTCGCTGTGCGAGCCCTACGAGGGGGCGCGAGCGCCGCTCCCCCTCGTGCTCCCCCACCGCCGATGCCGCGCATCGGCAAAAATTACGATCGTCCAATCAAATCGCGTCGCGCCCGCGCTCGCCGGTGCGGATGCGGACGGCTTCGTCGATCGGCGAGGCGAAGATCTTCCCGTCGCCGATGCGGCCGGTCTTCGCGGCCTTCTCGATCGCTTCGATCACGGCGTGGACCATCTCGTCGGGGACCACGACCTCGACCTTCACCTTGGGCACGAAATCGACCACGTACGCCGAGCCGCGGTAGACCTCCTTCTTGCCGCCGGTGCGGCCGAAGCCCTTGACCTCGGTCACCGTCATGCCCTGCACGCCGACCTCGGTGAGGGCGTCCTTCACCTCGTCGAGCTTGAACGGCTTGATGATCGCCTCGACCTTCTTCATCTGCGCGTCGCTCCGATCCCCGCGCGCCTCGCCGGGCCGCATGTCGCCCCGCATCGCGCTCGCGAGGGGTGTACTCATGCTCGGTTTCGGGAAGGTTTCAACGCGCGCACGGGGCCGAATCTTGGGCGTTCGATGCCCCGCTCGGCCGAATCGCGCGCGCACGCGGTGGGTTGGGCTTGAGCGGAGCGGGGCGCGCTGGTACCCGAGGGGGCGCATGCCTCGCCTCGCACGCGCCGCCCTCCGGCTCTCGCCTGTGCTCTTGTTCGCCCTCTTCGGGCTCTGTGCCTGCGCTCAGAACACTCGAGAGTGGCGGGCCGACGACCACGACCAGGAGCCGAGCTCGGGCGGCGGCGGCGCGGCGGCCGCGCAGGGGACCGTGGACCCGGGCGCCGATCGGACGGAGCTCGTCGACTCGGCGTGGCAGGCCAAATGCGTGAAGTGCCATGGGCCCGAAGGGCACGGCGACGGCCCCTCCGGTCCGATGGTCGGCGCCGCCGATCTGTGGGATCCGAAGATCCAAGACGGCTTCACCGACGATCAGCTCGCGTCGATCATCGCGAACGGCCGCGGTCGCATGCCGGCCTTCGACGACGTACCGCCGGAGCTGATCCAGGGGCTCGTGCAGAAGGTCAGAACCTTCCGAGCGCGCTGACTCAGCACCCCTTGAGGCAGGAGCGGTAGCGGTCTTCGCAGAAGCCGCCGCACGCGTCGGCGCCCGAGCACTCGCTCGCGCAGGTGCGCCACGCGCGCGTGCAGATGTCGGTGCACACCTCGATCGAGCGGCGCGGCGCCAACGACGCCGGCTCCGGGGCGCTCGGCTTCGCGACGCTCGGCGGCACCTCGTAGGCGCTGGCGGGCGAGGCGGAGGCGGGCACGACGGACGCCACGGACGACTCGAGCGGCACGCCGCGCTCGAGGTCGTCGAGCGTGACCAGACGGTCGTGCGCGTAGCGCATGCGTGCGTGATCCTGCGAGTCGGCGTAGCGGTTGCTCCACTCGCGCCAGCATGTCCGCTTGGCGTCGACCGAGGTCGTGCGGTCTTCGTCGATGCGATAGCAGTGCTCGAAGCGCATGTCGGACTCGACGAGCTGCCGCATGCCGCCTCCGCACCCAGCGACGAGTGCGACGACGGCGATCGATGTGGCGAGTGCGCCGCGCCCGCGATTCGTCATGCGCCTTTCATCGTGGCGACAATGCGCCGTGAGCGCAACGTGGGAGATGTCGGTCTGACCGAGCACAACTTCACGATTCGCGCCGGTCACGACGGCCGCTCGGTCGCCAGGCCGAGGCGCTTCAGCATCTTCTGCAATCCGAAGCGCGAGACGCCGAGCTCCACGGCGGCGCGCGTCTGGTTGCCGCCCGCGCGGCGCAGGGCGTCGCGCACCAAGCGGTACTCGAGAGCGTCGAGCTGCTCGCGGAGCGTGGGGGCGCCGTCGCCGACGTCGGGAGAGCCGACGGGGCGCGCGATCTCGGGCGAGAGATGCTCGAGGTCGAGCGTGGCGTCGCAGAGCACCAGCGCCCGTCGCACCTCGTTCTCGAGCTGGCGAACGTTGCCGGGCCACGGCGCGGCGGCGAGCGCGACGAGCGCGCGTCGGGCCACCCGCACGCCACGTCCGGCGGCGAACTTGCGCACGAAGTGCTCGACCAAGGTCGGCAGGTCCTCGGTGCGCTCACGCAGCGCCGGGACCGCGACCGTGATCACCGCGAGCCGATAGAAGAGATCCTCGCGGAACGTCCCCGCGCGCACCATCGCGCCGAGATCCCGGTGCGTCGCCGCGACCACGCGGACGTCGACCCGACGCACGCGCTCGCCGCCGACCGGACGCACCTCGCCGTCCTGCAGCACGCGCAGGAGCTTGGTCTGCATCGAGAGGCCGAGCTCGCCGACCTCGTCGAGGAAGAGCGTCCCGCCGTCGGCGACCTCGAACAGGCCGACGCGCGCCCGATCGGCGCCGGTGAACGCGCCTCGCACGTGACCGAAGAGCGTCGACTCGAGGAGCGGCTCGGGGATGGCGCCGCAATTCTCGGCCACGAACGCCTTCGTCGCGCGCACGCCCTGGGTGTGGATCGCGTGCGCGACCAGCTCCTTGCCGGTGCCGCTCTCGCCGGTGATCAAGATCGGCACGCGCGCGTCGGCGGCGTCGACGACGCGATCCACCAAGGACAGCAGGCGACGGATCGCCGTGCCGTCGCCGAGGATCTCGTCGTAGCGGTGCCGAAGGCCGCGCGGGTCGGCGCCCGCAGGCGTGGCGCCACGCGTGGAGAGCTCCGCGCGCGCCACGGCGAGGTCCCCCTCGGTCTGC
>JAJXTK010000364.1 GCA_021783935.1 Myxococcales bacterium
ATCGAGGTAGTCCTGGATGACCTTGAAGAACTCGTAGCGCAGCTCGGTGCCGTGCTCCTTCGCCGCCAGGGTCGTCGCGCTCTGCGGGCCGATCGTCGACATCGTGAGTTCCCTTCGCTCTGGAAACGACCTCGCCGGCGCGAGGTAAAGGAGCGGGAGCGAGCGATGCTCCCCCTCGTGCTCCCCCCACCCGCCGGCGTCGCGGCGGCCCTGCGGTCGCTTAGCACGGCGGCGGCGCGCGACGCATCGCGCGGTGCGGCGGGCGGCGCCCCGATTTGCGCTTCTACAAGGAGGCTCAGCCCGTGAGCAGACGAGGCTGCACCCAGAGCAAGTACAGAAACACCGAGGTGGACGTGTAGATCAGCGCGTCGACACGGTCGAGCATGCCGCCGTGACCGGGCAGAATTCCGCCACTGTCCTTCACCCCGACCGATCGCTTCAGCAATGATTCGGCGAGATCGCCGGCCTGGCCGAGCGCCGCCCCCACGATCGCGAGCGGCACGGCGTGGGCGACGGGGAGCCTGCCGGCGAGGTACCACCACGAGCCGACCAGGGCGCCGAGCGTCGCGCCGAGCAGGCCGCCGATCGCCCCTTCGATCGTCTTCTTGGGGCTCACCGCCTCGTAGAGCTTGTGCCTGCCCAAGAAGCGCCCGGCGAAGTAGCCGCCCGTGTCGGACATCCACGCGAGCACCAGCGCGAGCAACACGAAGCCCGGCTGGCGGAACTTCACCAGCAGGCCGAGGAACGTGAGCGGGATCGCGCAATAGAGGGGGCCGAACGCATAGCTCGCGGCGCGCACGGCGGCCGTCGGCACCTCACCGAGGCGCAGCAGCGGAATGAACAGGCCGAGCAGCGGCACCCCGATGATCAGCGTCATCCAGGTGCGCAGATCGCCGCCGCGCAGGTAGATCGCCAGCGAGAGGGCCATCGTGAGCAGCGTGCCGAGCAGGCGCGCCGCGCGATCGGCGGGGTCGACCATGCCGAAGAGCTCGAGCGCCGCGACGATGCTCGCCGCGAAGACGAGCAGGAAGAAGCCGATCGGCGGCACGACGTAGAGCAAGGCGAGGATCGCCGGCACGGCCACGACGGCGACCAGCACGCGCGCGAGGAGGTTGGACATGCGTTCGCTCAGCTCGCCGAAGGTTGCGGCGCGCGCTCGGGAGCGACGGGCGCGCCCACGCGGCCGAAGCGGCGCTCTCGCCCCTGGTAGGACGCGATCGCGGCGTACAGATCCTCGACCTGGAAGTCGGGCCAGAGCTTGTCCGAGAAGACGAGCTCGGCGTACGCGAGGCCGTAGAGCAGGAAGTTCGAGATGCGCTGCTCGCCGCCGGTGCGGATGACGAGATCGGGGTCGCCGACGACGAGCGAGGGCATGCGCAGCCGCAGCGACTCGGCGGTGATCTCGTCTGCTCGCAGGCGCCCCTCCTTGACCTCGATCGCGAGATCGCGCGCGGCGCTGGCGATCTCCTCGCGGCCGCCGTACGACAGCGCCAAGGTCAGCGTCATCTCGTGGTTCTTCGCGCTTTCGGCACGCAGAGGGTCGAGCACGGCCCGCACGAACGCAGGCAGGCGGCCGAGGTTGCCGATCGCCTGCAGGCGGATGCCGTTGCCGAGGATCTCGCCGCGCTCGGCGAGCAGGAACTCTTTGAGCAGGTCCATCAAGAGCCCCACTTCGAGCTCCGGGCGGCTCCAGTTCTGCTCGCTGAACGCGTAGAGCGTGAGCGCGCGGACGCCGAGCCGGCGCGAGGCGCGCACGATGCGGCGGACCGTGGCGCTCCCCTCGCGGTGCCCCTCGGGGCGCTCCAGGCCGCGCAGCTGCGCCCAGCGGCCGTTGCCGTCCATGATGATCCCGACGTGGCTCGGGAGACCGCGCAGCTCGATGACGTGCTTGGTCACGACCGGAGCGCCGATAGCATGCGCTCTGCGCGCCCAAAAGCCTGGGTGCGCGTCAGCGCAGCGCTTTTTGCGGCGGCGGCCGTGGCGTGCGCGGGGCGCCCTGCCCTGCGCGTCCCGCCGAGCCCGCGTCTCTGCGCCTCCCAGATCGGCGACGCCGCGGCGATCTCGCCGGCCGCGCTCGACCTCCTCGCGCGACGACCGACGCACGACTATCGCCAGACGCTCTCGATCTCGGTGATCGACGGCGTCTCGGGGCGCGGCTTCGACGGGCGCGGCGCGCTGGTGGTCCGCCCCTCGCGCGCGATGCGGATGATCCTGCTCGGCCCGGGGGGCACGACCGCCATGGACACGTGGATCGGCGAGGGGCGCTTCCGCGTCGCGATCCCTGCGCTCTCGCGCGTGGTGCGGGGCGACGCGCGCACCCCTTCGGCGCAGCTGCGCGGGCTGCCGATCGCGCTGCTGTGGCGGTGGGTGGTCGATCCCTTCGGCGGCAGCTTCGTGGCCGCGCGCTATGGGCGCGTCTCGCCAGCCGGCGACGTGGTCGACGATCCGAGCCGCGCGGGGTTCGTCTCGTTCTTCCGGCGCCCCGAGGCCTTCGAGGTCCGCGCGCGCGTGCAGACCTCCGCGGGCACGCGCGGCGAGGGGTGGTGGCTCGAGGGTGGCGCGCGCGTCGGGCACGTGCTCGCCCTCGAGCGCGCCGTCGACGAAGGAGGGGGCCGCGTGGCCGATTTTCCGGGCGACATCGAGTACGTTTCGCTCGACCCGCCGATGACCGTGCGCGTGCGCGTCGAGGAGACCGCGATCCTCGCCGACGGCGCGCTCGCCGAGGCGGCGCTCGCCGATCCGGATCGACCATGAACGGGGCGCAGACGCGATGATCGACGTGCTCGCGATCGGGGCGGTGAGCCCGCTCGGCCTAGACGCGTCGGCGTGGTCGAACGGCCCGCTGGGCGCCGCGGCGTCGACCGCGATCGCGCACGATCCCACGCTCGCGGCGGCGGGGCTGAAGAAGCCGTTCTCGGGGCGCGTGATCGGCCGTCACCTCTCGCCCGACGGCGCCGATCCGGCGACGACGATGCTGCTGCGCGCCCTCTCGCCGCTCGAGGGCGCCATCGTCGCGGCCGGTGCACGCCTCGGCGTCTCGGTCGGCACCTCGAGCGGCGGCATGGCGTCGGCCGAGAGGCTCTTCTCGGCACGCCGCGCCGGCGAGGAGATCTCGCCGACGCTCGCGCGAGCGGCGAGCTACCACGCCCCCTTCCGTGCGCTGCTCGATCGCCTACTCGCGCTCGGCGTCGCCCCCGCGCGCCGCGCCCACCTCTTGACCGCCTGCTCGTCGTCGACGCTCGCCATCGGCCTCGCCATGCGCTGGCTGTCGCTCGGCGAGTGCGATCTGGTCCTCGCGGGGGGCTACGACGCGCTGACGATCTTCGTCGCCGCGGGCTTCGAGGCGCTCGGGGCCACGACCGCCGCGCCGCCGCCGCGCCCCTCGCGCCTCGAGCGCGACGGCATGTCGCTCGGCGAGGGGGCCGCGCTCTTGCTGCTCGCGCGCGCGGGCGAGCGCCCCTCTGCGATCGCGCGCCTCGCGGGCTTCGGAGCGAGCGGCGACGCGGTGCACCTGACGGCGCCGGATCGCACCGGCAGCGGGCTCGCGCGCGCGGCGGAGCGGGCGCTCGAGGACGCGCGCCTCGCGCCGGCGGAGATCGGGCTCGCGTCGGTCCACGGGACCTCGACGCCGTTCAACGATCCGATGGAGGCGAAGGCGCTCGCGCGCGCGCTCGAGCGCGGCGAAGGCGCGTCGGTGCCGATCGTGGCGTCGAAGGCGACGATCGGCCACACGCTCGGCGCCGCCGGCGCGCTCGAGACGGCGCTCGCGATCGACGCCCTGATGCGCGGCGTGCTGCCTGCGACGCCCGGCGAGGGAACGCTCGACCCCGAGGCGCCGAGCGGCGTGCGCGCGGGGAATGAAGCGCGCGCTCTCTCGGCGGTGCTCAAGCTCTCATCGGCGTTCGGTGGCGCCAACGCCGCGCTGGTGCTCACGCCCGCCGAGGCGCCCGTCGTCGCGCCGGCGCGCGCGAGGCTGGGGGTCCGCGTCGCCGTCTCGAGGTCGATCGCGGGACCGCCCGACCTCGCCGAGCTCGCCGCCCGCTGCGGCGTCGCCCGCGAGAAGCTAGGGCGCATGGACGCGACGAGCCACCTCGCGCTCTTCGCGCTCGCCACCCTCGCCGAGGAGGTCGGGCGCGATCGCCTGAAGGGGGCCGGCCTGGTGGTCGGTTCTTGCCTCGCGACGATCGACGTCAACGGCGCCTACGACGACAACCTCCACCGCCGCGGCGCCGCGCACGCCGAGGCGCGACGCTTCGCCTACACCACGCCGAACGCGGCGGCCGGCGAGTGCGCGATCGCCTTCGGCCTCACCGGGCCGAACGTCGCCGTCGGTCGAGGACCGGACGCGTGGCTCGAGGCTGAGGAGATCGCGCGCGATCTGGTCGCAGCGGGCGACGCGGAGCGGATCGTGGTCGTGGGGCTCGAGGCGGACGGGCCGCTCGCGCGCCTGCAGGCCGAGCGCGCGCCCTTCGAAGTCCGATTCGGTGCGAGCGTTCGACTAATCGAACATGACGCTTGACGCCGGTCTGATGTGTTCGCGCTGAAGCGTGCATCGGCGCACGCGCTCGATCGTGGGCGTCAGTAAACGCACCTCGCCGGGTGGGGTGATCGCAATCGGACAACCTGATTGCGTGAATCGTGCCTTCGCGCGCGGCCTCTTTGTTGCCTAGCAGGCTTTGGAGTCTCTCCGAGACCGGCCGATCCTCTCCCGTGTCATGCCGCGAAGTTTCGCGCGATAGACCACAGCCTGCTGACGGTCACGGTTTCCGCAGGCCGATTATCAGCGGCCTGCTGGTTCGCGCGCCTCGCCGGCGGCCCGCGCCGCTGCGTTTGCTTCGCTGAACATCTGCAAGTCGTTAAGGAGCCCTCCTCGATGAAGCGCCTCGTACCCCTGCTCGCGTGCTCTTGGCTGATGGTCGCCTGCGGCGGCAGCGACAGCTCGAACGCCGCCGCACCCGCCACCGGCGACGACACCGGCATCGCGGCCGACGACGCAGACGCGCAGCCCGTCGACGCTGCGGACACCGCTCCGCCCGTCGATCACGGCGCGCCGAGCACGACGTACCCGGCGTTCGCCGCCGATCAGCCGATGCTCTCGAGCAACGGCGGCCCGATCCTGAGCGCGCCGGTCATCGTCACCGTGACGTGGCCCAAGGAGCCCAACGTCGACAACTTCGAGAACTTCGGCGACAAGCTCGGGGGCACCGACTACTGGAAGGCGATCGTTTCCGAGTACGGCGTTGGTCCCGCGACGAGCGGCCTCGCCAACCACGTGCGCGAGACGACCGCGCTCGCGAACTCGGTGACCGACGCGGATCTGCAGGCGCTCGTGACGACCAACCTCACGGGGACGACCCCCGCGTGGCCGACGCCGACGGCGAACACGATCTACGTCCTGTACGTCCCGACGACGACGAAGCTGATGACCAGCACGGGGGGGGCGAGCGGATCGGGCTCGACCGTGGAGGCGTGTTCGGCCGGCATCGGCGGATATCACGAGAGCGTGACCGTGAATGGCACTCCCGTGGCCGTCGCGATCATCCCCCAGTGCAACTTCGGCACGGGTCTGACCCAGTACGAGAACACGACGCTGTCGGCCAGCCACGAGATCGCGGAGGCGTCGACCGATCCGCAGCCGAACACCGACCCCGCCTACTTCGGCGTCGACGACGATCACCTCGCCTACTACGCCTTCATGCAGTTCAACGTCGAGAACGGCGACATGTGCGAGATCTTCGCCGAGTCGCCGCTCAAGCTCACGTCGGGCGATCTCTCCGGGTACTTCGTGCAGCGGCAGTGGTCGAACGTCAGCGCCAAGGCGGGCCACAACCCCTGCGTGCCGGCGCCGTCCGATCCGTACTTCAACGTCGCGGCGCTCGACCTGCAGAAGATCATCTTCAACTTCGGCGGGCAGTCGATCGCGTCGAAGGGGGCCAAGATCCCCGTCGGCGGCACCGGCACGGTGACCCTCGGCTTCTACAGCGACGCCGCGACGCCGGCGTGGAACCTCAAGAGCTTCGAAGGGAGCCTCTTCTCGCTCTCGTCCACGGGACAGCCGACCACGCACGACCTCGACGTGACGATCGACAAGACCTCCGGCCAGAACGGCGAGAAGTCGGTCGCGACCATCAAGGTGCTCAAGGCGGGTCGCAACAACCACGAGCTCGTGACGTTCGAGTCGTCCGACGCGAAGGGCTACGTGCACTTCCTGCCGATCTTCGTCGATTCGAACTGAAGGCGGCGGCGCGCGGCCGTTTGGCGACGGGCGAGCGCGGCGGCGCTCCCCGTCGCTCTACCCCGACAGCTTGTCGAGGAACGCCTCGGCCTCACGCAAATCGGAGAAGCCCTTCATGGTGAGGCCGGGGACGATGAGCGCCGCCGCGACGCTCGCGCGAAGGATGAGGCTCTTGGTGACGAACGCGCCGCCGCGAATGCGCGCGCGGTGGCCGAGCATCCACGCCGTGTAGGTCGCCGTCGCGCGCGGGAAGGTCTTCTTCACGACGAGCAGATCGACGAGCACGGCGACGCGCTCGGCGGCGTGCGAGCCGAGGTAGGCGTCGATCGCCGCGGTGACCGCGCGCGCCGTCTGGGCCGCGTGTGCGTCGTTGGGCTCCTCGCGATCCCAGTGGAGCGTCAGCCGATCGCCGTCGACCGTCGTGGTCATGTAGTCGTTG
>JAJXTK010000365.1 GCA_021783935.1 Myxococcales bacterium
GTCGACCGCGGCGTCGACGGTCGCGAACCCGGTGAAGAGCACCACGCGCGTTCGCGGCGACTGCCTGCGCACGCGCTCGAGGAGCGTGACGCCGTCCATGCGCGGCATGCGCACGTCCGAGATGAGCAGGTCGACCGTGCGCTCCTCCAGGATCGCGAGCGCGTCCTGCGCGCCGTGGGCGACGTGGACCGAGGCGGCGATGGCGCGGAGCACCATGGCGACGCCCCGCGCGAGGTCGACGTTGTCGTCGACGATCAGGATGGTCCGATTCGCGCTCTTCATCGCTCCCCTCCGTGGGACGGCAGCTGGATGGTGAATTCGGTGCCCGTGCCGGGCCGGCTCTTGGCGTCGATGCGCCCACCGTGGGCGGCGACGACGTCGCGCGAGACGGCGAGTCCGAGGCCGGTGCCCTGCGCTTTGGTCGTGAAGAACGGCGCGAAGATGCGCTCGAGGAGGTCTTCGGCGATCCCCTCGCCGGTGTCGCGGACGTCGATGCGCGCCCCGTCGGGCGTCGCCGAGAGACGGAAGACGAGCTCGCCGCCGGACGGCATCGCGTCGATCGCGTTCAGCCCGAGGTTGACCATCACCTGCTGCAGCTGGTCGCCGTCGCCGTGCACGGTGACCTCCCCCGGCTCGGCGCGCTCGACGCGGATTGCGACCGCGGACCGATCGGCGTGCGGCGCCAGCGTGCGGGCGACCCGCTCGAGCACCGGGGCGAGATCGAGCGTGCGCCGCTCGGGGGGCCGCCGCCGCGCGTAGTCGAGCAGATCGCGCACGACCTTCTTGCAGAGCTCGGTGTTGCGCTGCACCGTGCGCAGGTGGTCGGCGAGCTCGCCGCCCGGCTCGGTGAGGCCGAGGGCGAGCTGCGTGTAGAGTGCGATGACGCCGAGCGGGTTGTTGATCTCGTGCGCGAGCGCGGTCGCGAGCTTGCCGACGACCGCCATGCGCTCGTGCTCGCTGCGCAGGCGCTCGGCGTGCAGCTGCTCGGTGACGTCGCGCGCGACCATGACCACGCCCGAGAAGGTCCCGTGCGCGTCGTGCACAGGCGCGTAGGAGGCCTGGTAGCTGCGGCCGCCGCGCAGCAGGGTCGGGTGCGACTCGCTCGCCCCGGGGGCCTGCACCTTCGCGATGAACGAGTCGAGCTTGTGCGGCGGGTGGCAGAGCCGCCCCGCCGCGTGCGGCCACACCGTCTCGGCGACGCGGTTGCGCAGGTCGGTGCGGCCGTCGGGCAGCACGAAGATCACCGCGTCGCTCATGCAGTCGAGGATCGAGCGCAGCTTCGCGCGCTCGAGGCCGAGCACCTGGCCGACCTCGGCGAGCCGGCGGCGCTCCTCGCCGAGCGCGCGCATCAGGGCGATCACGACGTTGCCGGCGCCGACGACCAGCGTCGCGATCGCGCCGGCCGACGTCAGCAAGAGCAGCGGGTCCGCGGCCGCGCACGAGCCGTCGCGCGCGCGGATGCACGCGGCCGGGAGCGCCGTCGCCTCGAGGAGCGCGAGCGACCCGACGAAGAGCGCGATCGCCATCGCGGCGAGCCGAGCGCGGCGCGGCGAGAGCAGCGCGCCGCCGATCACCGCGTGCAAGACGAACAGACCCGCGAACGGGTTCAGCGGCCCTCCGGCGTGGTGGATCATGAACCCGAGCAGGGCGGTGTCTCCCGTGACCTGCACCGCGAGCCCGGTCTCCGACACGATGCGATCGCCCATGGCGAGCACCGCGCCGTCGAAGAGCACCAGGGCGCCCAGCGCGCCGCCGAGGTAGCGCGCCGAGGGGGGCGGCAGCCGGCCGCTCGCGATCGCCGCGGCCACGACGGCCGCGATGGCCAGCAGCGCGAGCACGCGGGCGACGGCGAACCAGCGCGCGAGGCGCGTGCGCGCGTCGGCGTCGTTCGTCGGCGCCCACGGGGTAGTTCCGATCGCGGTCGCGAGGGCCTGGGCCATGGCGCCTCCTCAGGACGGTCGTTCGCACCCTCTGCGGGTGTAGAACCACCAATTGATGCCGATCGCGAGCAGGCAGTAGGCCGCGAGCCCGACGAAGAACGTGCTCGCGCTGCCGGTGCGCGCGATCGACGCGCCGACGAGCATCGAGAACACGAAGGGGCCGTAGGCGGCGACGGCCGCCGTCCACCCGAGCACCTGCGCGCCCTGCCGGGGGTTGTGCGAGAAGATGACCGGGTACTGGCGGAACGTCGCCGCGTTGCCGACGCCGGAGAAGAAGAACATCGTCAGCATCAGCGCGACGAAGGCCGGAAACTGCTCGAGCGACGAGGGGGTCAAGAGCCCCGCCGCGACGAGGGCGACGGCGCACGCGAGCATCACGGTGCCGGCGATCTGGGTGAGGATCGCGCCGCCGGTCCTGTCGGCGACGAAGCCGAAGAGCACGCGCGAGGCCGAGCCGATGAGCGGCCCGAGGAAGGCGTATTTGAGCGGATCGGGCGCGTTCGCGAAGCCGCCGTAGACGGTCTTGATGAGCAGCGGGAAGGCCGCCGCGAGCCCCGAGAACACGCCGAAGGTCATCACGTAGGTGATGGTGCAGAACCAGGTGTGCTTGTCCTTGAAGATGTCGAGCTGCTCGCGCAACGACGCCTTCACCGGCACGCTGCGGAGCAGCACGTAGGCGACCACGCCGATGAGGAGCAGCGCGGGCACGTACCAGAGCACGCCGTTCTGCAGCCAGACCTCCTTGGCCACGGCGCCCTTCTTCGCGAGCTGCGGCGGCCCGCCGAGCGCGCCGAGCGCGGCGAACCCGATGATCCACGGCGTGACGAACTGCGTGAGGCTCACGCCGAAGTTGCCGATGCCGGCCTGGATGCCGAGCGCCGCCCCCTGCAGGCGCTTCGGGAAGAAGAGGCTCGTGCTCGGCATGTGCGAGGAGAAGTCGCCGCCGCCGAGGCCGGCGAGCAGCGCCCACACCATGAAGAGCCAGAACGGCGTCGCCGGGTTGGTGACCGCGGCCGCGAGCCCGACGCACGGGACGATCTTGAGCAGCGTCGAGGCCACGATCACCTTGCGCGTGCCGTAGATCGGCACCAGGAAGGTGTGCAGGATGCGCAGGGTGCCCCCCGCGAGGCCTGGCATCGCCGCGAGCCAGAAGAGCTGCATGGTGTCGAACTTGAAGCCCACGGCCGGCAGTCGCACCACGAGCGCGCTGACCACGAACCACGTGGCGAACGACAGCACCAGCGCGCTGGTCGTGATCGCCAAGGTGCGCCACGCGACGCGGCTGCCGACTTGCCGCCAGAAGGCCTCGTTCTCCGGCTCCCACCGCGCGAGGAAGTCGCCCGTCTCGCCGGTCGGCCTCGGGCCGAGCTCGTTCGCCGTTCGTACGCTCACGGTAATCCTCCCTCCGCCACGCCAAACCGTGGCTCGAACGCACCTCCGCGCGATGCCGAGCTCTCGGCGTCGACGGAGACCTCTCTAGTCGATCACGCGATCAGGACGTCTTGGCGCTCGTCGAGGAGCGCCCGTCGCCCGCGGAGAGCGCTCCGCGGACCTGGAGAGCGAACCAATGCAACAGATGTCGAATGCCGTACAGACCGAGAATGGTCGCCGCGGCGAGCATCCCTAGGTGGAATCGGTAGCGCAGCAGATTGACCTTCAAGAGCCGCCTCGGATCGCCGTGCTGGGGGTCGAGCGGGTGCGTTCCGTCGCGGAGCTCCTGGCCGTCGGAGATGCCGTCGCCGTCGAGATCGGAGCCGTCGAGCAGCGGCGGCAGCAGCTCGGGGTGCTCCTTGAGCGCGACGAACCTCTTCTTGCCGATCGTCGAGATGATGTGGTCGCCGAATTCGTTGAGAATCGGGCTGTCGACGCGCGCGCCCGGCTCGAACGCGTTGCGGGCGCGATCGAGCCGTTTGCGGGCCTCGGCGTCGAGGCTGCCGAGCTGCCCGGCCTTGACCCCCTCGGGCCCGTCGGGGTTCTCGTGGCACATCGCGCAGCTCACCGTTCTGCCGGAGTTCTGCTGAATCCACTTCTGATACTGGGGATACGCCCCCGCCGAAGAGGCGAGGGCCGTGACCGCCGAGGCGGCGAGCAGGGCCGGTGCGTGGCGGGCCATGTCAGTGCCCCCCCTTCACCATCGCGTAGATCCGATGGCCGAATAGCGTCATGACGATCAGGTACGCGGCAGCTCCTGCAGCGAGCGTGCGCAGCGTCTGGCGTCCCGTGCCACGGAAGATACGAGGGGCTGCCGCGAGCACGAAGACCGCCCCCGCCATCACGAGGTTGACGAGCCAGAAGGGCAGCATCTCGAGGGGGTAGTAGACGAAGTAGAAGTACCACTCCGGCTTGATGCCGTCGGGGGTCGAGCCGAGGGGGTCGTAGGGCTCGAACAGCGGGAAAGAGAAGAACGACTCGAACGGCACGCAGAGGGCGATCGTCGCGAGGATGAAGAAGACGACGCCCCAGAGCGAGAGGTCCTTGAGCACGAAGAACGGGAAGAACCTCTCGGTCTTGTCGGCGGGGCGATCGACCCCCTGACTCATGCCGTGGATCTGCACCGACAAGAGGTGCAGGCCCAAGACCGCCATCGTGAAGAGCGGCAGCACCACGACGTGAATGGCGAAGAAGCGGCTGAGCGTGGCCTGCCCGACCGAGGGCTCCCCCTGGATCGCCTCGCGCAGCCGCGTCGGGAGCGTGGCGAGCGCGCCGGGCAGGTACTGCCCGACCTGCTCGATCGACTGCAGGCCGATCTTGGTCGCGTTGACGGCGATTTGGTGCCACGGGAGCAGATAGCCCGTGAAGCCGAAGGCGAAGGTGAT
The DNA here is from genome assembly GCA_021783935.1 of Myxococcales bacterium. Taxonomy (GTDB): domain Bacteria; phylum Myxococcota_A; class Polyangia; order Polyangiales; family JADJMO01; genus CAIXWQ01. Next base: position 4,757 of record JAJXTK010000365.1, read on the forward strand.
GATCAGCAGCGCGACCCCCGACAGCCAAGTCACCTCGCGCGGCTTCGCGAACCCCTTCATCGCGAAGGTGGTCAGAAGGTGCACCAGCAGCGTGAGGATCATCGCGGAGCACGACCAGGCGTGCAGGTTGCGAATGAGCGCGCCGCCGGCGACGTCGTGGGTGAGGTAGTCGACCGAGGCGTGCGCGTCGCTCACCGACGGCTGGTAGTAGAACAGGAGCAAGAGCCCCGTGGTGAGCTGAATGCCGAAGAAGAAGAGCACCAGGCCACCGAGATAGTAGGCCCAGCTCATCTTGTGGACGGGGACCTCCTTCTTGCCCACCAGCGCCGCGAAGCTGAGTTTGTCGACCGGGAATCGGTCGCTCAGAAACCGGACGGCGCGCCCGATCGACGTGTCTTCTGGGCTCATGCCCGACCCTCCGTGTGCTTGCGCGCGATGCAGACCTCGTACGACTCGGCCCTCGTCGGATCGATCGTCCCTTCGACCGCGCCGCCCGGAAGCTGGCTGGCGACGACGGTCTCGCCCTCGCGGATCACCCAGCCGAGGTGCGCGAGCGGCGCCTTGGCCGGCGCCCCCTCGCTCGGCTCGCCCGACCTGACGTCGAAATACGACATGTGACACGGGCAGAGGATCCGCCCTTGATCGTCGACGTCGCTCGCGACGGTGCACCCGAGGTGGGTGCACTTGGCCGAGATGAGCAGCGGCAGGCCGCCTTCGCCGAGGAAGGCGAGTGCGGGGCGCATCTGGTAGTCGATGAAGTAGAGGCCGTTCTTGGCCTTGAGCTCCGTGAGCCGCCCGACCGGGATGAGATCGCGCTTCATGCGCTCGACCTCGAGCGCGCGCTCGGTCTCGGTCTCGCGCACGCGCTCGAGCTTGCGCTCCATCAGCCGCTCGCGCTGGTCCGCGCTCATCGAGTCGCCGCGGAAGAAGCGCGCGAACTTGTCGAGCACGCCGAGCGACAAGAGCGCGCTCGCGCCCGCGAGCGCCGAGACGCCGTGCAGGACGTGGCGTCGCGCCTCCATGGGATCCTCCCCGCCCGCCTGCTCCTGCAGGCTCCGCAGGCGACGCTCGGTGGTCCAGATGACCCGCTGCGGCGCGCGCGTGAGGTACTGGATCGGCACCGAGAAGGCGTGCACGAGCCGCGAGAACGGGATGCAGAGCGCGATGATCCACGCGCCGACGACATGCAGCTTGATCACCGCGGGCATCTCGGCGACGAGCCCGGGATTGGGCCGCAGCGTCAAGAGCCCCCACACGTAGGGCCAGAGCGTCCCGGACGCCCAGGAGGAGCCCCAGCGGAAGTTCGTCGCGACGAGCATCCCGAGCACGACCTGCGCGAGCAGCAGCGCGAGGATCACCTGGTCCATCACGCTGGTGACCGACTGCAGGCGCGAGGCGAGCGCGCGTCGGACCATGAGCACGCCGAGGCCGAGCGCCGCGAGCATCGCCGCCGACAGGCCGACGGCCTCGACGCTGAGCAAGAAGACGCGATGAGAGACGAGCGCGCGCCAGACGCCCGGCATCAGGAAGGGGACCAGGTGGCCGACGAGCAGCGTGACGATCCCGAGGTGCCAGGGGATCGTGCCGAAGACGAGCGCGCGGTCCTCGAGCATCTGCGACGAGAGCGCCGAGACGCCGTACTCGCGCCGCCGGAAGCGGTAGAGCGTGCCGACCAGCATCACGCCGATCGCGACGTACGGCAGGCCCACCAGCAAGAACGTGTCAGTCACGACTCCCCTCCTCAGCGAATTGGGAAGTTCCACCAGCGGCCCCGAGCACCTCCAGCGCGACGCGCCCGTCGGTGCGCCGAGAGGGGGGGCTCTGCGCGGCGGCGAGCCGCAGCGCCTCGTCCGTCGTGAGTCCGACCGCGCGCGCGAGCACCGAGAGGACCGCCGAGAGCGGGTCGGCGACC
>JAJXTK010000007.1 GCA_021783935.1 Myxococcales bacterium
GCGCGCCCCGGCGGCGCCGGCGCCACGGCCGCTCGCGGCGTCGAGGAGCCTCGCGACGACGTCGTCCTCGAGCCCGTGCTCGCGATCGGCGAGGCTGCCGAGCGCGAAGGCGGCCGCCCGCGCGCGCGCGTCGCCCGCCGCGACCCAGGACGAGAGGACCTGCGCGGCTTGCGGGCCGCCACACCGACCAAAGCCCCAGGCGAGCGCCCCCCACGGCGAGAGGGCGACGTCGTCCCACCGGGTCGGCGCCTCGAGCGAGACCGCGCGCGCCCCGAGGGCCGCGACCACTGCGTCGCGGGCCGCTCGCGGCAGGGAGGGGTCGCGATCGCAGGGGGCGGCGACGCCGTAGGCCGCCCAAGCGACCACCTCGGGGTCTTCGTCCGAGAGCGCACGGCGGAGCGCCGGCTGCGCCTCCTCGTCGGCGATCTGCGCGAGGGCACGCGCAAAGAGGCGCCTCGAGGCAGGGTCGGCGCTCGCCATGACGGCGGGGACCGCCCCGGCGACGCGTTGATCGGCGGCGCGCAGCGCGGCGAGCTTGAGCCCTGGGTCGACGCCGGCGGGGGCGCTGGCGAGCGACGCGACCGAGCCGCTGCCCACGTCCGCCCCCGCGGGAAGACCGCCGCCGCGCCGGCAGCCGACCAGGGCGACGAGCGGGGCGACCGCCGCGAGCGCGACGGCGAGCGCGCGCCTCATCGCCGCCTCCGCGCCGCGCGGGCGTCGAGGATCGCGTGGACCCGCTCGCGGGCGGCGCGAACCAGCCTCGGCAGAGGGCCGGTCGGCTCGGCCGGCGCAGGAACGCCGACCGCGTCGAGCCCTATGGCGCGAGCGATCGACAGCGCGCGCGGCAGGTGCCAGGCGCACGTCACGATCGCGACGCGGGCGCCAGGCGACGGGAGCCACGCGCGGGCCTCGAGGAGGTTCTCGACCGTGGTCGTCGACAGCCGCTCGCGCACCACGCGCTCGCCGTCGACCCCCAGCTCCACGAGGGAGCGCGCCATCACGTCGGCCTCGACGACGCCGTCCCACGCGCGACCGCCGCAGACCACGAGCCGCGCGTCGGGCCAGCGGGCCGCCGAGCTCGCCGCGGCACGACAGCGGCGCGCGAGCGACGGCCCCGGACGGCCCCCGGGGAGCACGGCGGCCCCCAGCACCAAGATCGCGTCCGGCCCCCGCATCGGCTCCATGCCCCGAGGCGGACGCCTCAAGGACCCCCTGCGAGCAGAAGCGACCGCCGCGCCCCCTCGCGGGCCCCGGCCGGGAAGCGCCCATTTCGTTCCTCGTCGCGGACGAAACGCATGCCGTCTCTCCCGTCAGCGCGGGTTGCGCGAGCGCCAGGCGCGGAAGTCCTCTTCCTGCGCGCGGGCGAGGCGCCGCTGCTCCTGCACGAGGGCGGCGTAGCCGCGCGGCACGCGCGGAGCGCGCGCGAAGGCGTAGAGCACCCGGAGCGCCGCTTCGGCGTCGTCGGAGGCGCGGTGCGCGTTGTCGAGCGCGACGCCGAGGCGCGCGGCGACCTCGCCGAGCTTCTTCCCCTTTTCGTATTTTTGCAGGTCGCGCGCCCAGACCAGCGGGTCGACCCACTCGACCTCGGCGCGCAGGCAGGCCGGGAAGGCCTCGAGCGCGAGGCCGCTGCGCGCCATCTCGGCGCCGACGAAGCCGCGGTCGAAGGGCGCGTTGTACGCCGCGGGGACCGTCCCCTCGAGCGCCTTGGCGATGTCTAGCGCGATCTGCGCGAAGGTCGGCGCATCCTTGACGTCGTCGTCGGAGATCCCGTGGATCTGGCGCGCCTCGTCGGGGATCGGGATGCCTGGGTTCACGAGCCAGTTGAGGCGCTTGACCACCTCGCCGCCGACGCCGACCACGATGCCGATCTCGACGATGCGGTCGGTCTGCGCCTCGCGCCCGGTCGTCTCGGTGTCGATCACCGCGATCGGGAGGGTCGACCAGTCGGCGTCGCCGTCGAGCTCCGCGACGACGCCGCGCGCCCGCACGCGGAGCAGGTGCGCGATGCCGGGGTAGTGGCGCCCGGTCGGAAAGCACCCGCAGCCGACGTGCTCCTTCATCGCGGGCTCACTTCTTGGAGGCGCTTGCCGACGGCGCGGGCGCCGCGGAGGCCGGGGCGCTTGCCGACGGCGCGGGCGCCGCGGTCGGCTGCCCGAGCAGCTGCAGCTCGAGACGCAGCCACGCCTTCAGCTCGTCGACGAAGTCCTCGCGACCGATGTGCACGAACTTGCGACCGTTGACGAAGACGGACGGGGTGCCCTGGACGTCGAGCTTCTTGCCGAGCTCCTCGTCCTTGGTCAGCGCCGCCTTCACGGCCTCCGAGTCGAGGTCGGCGCGGAACTTCGTCACGTCGAGGCCGGCCTGCTTCGCGTAGGCGTCGAGGCTCTGCGGGTCGAGCCGCTCCTGGTTCTGGAACAGCAGGTCGTGCATCGGCCAGAACTTGCCCTGCAGGTTGGCGGCGAGCGCGGCGCGCGCCGCCGGCTCGGCGTTCGAATGGATGTTGAGGGGGAACTCCTTGAAGACGAAGTAGACCTTCCCCTTGAACTCGGGCTCGGCGATCAGGTCGTCGAAGATCGGCGAGGCGGACGCGCAGTGCGGACACTGGAAATCGGCGAACTCGACGAGGACGATCGGGGCGCTGGAGGGGCCCTGCGCGGGGCTGCCGGTGAGATCGATGGAGCGGACCGACTTGTCGTCGAAGCGCGCGGCGAGGTACTCGCGGATCTTCTGCTCGTCCTCCCCCTGCCCGACGTACCTGGCGACGGCCTGCGCTGCGGGCAGGCACTTCTTGCACGCGCGCCCCTCCTTCACGCAGACGTCGAGCGTGACCGGCTCGCCGCACGGCGAGAGGTACTCGTGAACGACCTTCGAGAAGGTGCGCTTCTCGCGCATGACGAGCGCGCTGGTGTCGACCCCGGGCAGCTCCACGACCGGATCGCCCTGGGGGTCTTGGGCGGCGGCGTCCGCCCCCTTCTTGCAGCTGGCGCCGCACCCCGCGAAGGCGAGGAACGCGAGCATCAGGACCGAGAACCGTCGATGCATGGGCCGGGCAGACTAGTCGCAAAGCGGCGCTCCGACCACTCGTCGCGCGGCTCGGCGCTATGGCGCCGCGTGGTTCGCCGGGGTAGAGCCGCGGGGTGCGGAGCGTGGTCTATCGTTTCGACGAGTTGCGACAGCTCGGCGACGCGATCGATGGCGCCACGGGGCAGGCGCTGCGCACGCCGCCGGCGGCGAGCGTCCGCGATGGCGAGTGGGTCCTCGCGATGTTCGAGATCGGGCTCTCAGGGCGCGCGACCGCCGCCGCGGCCCGAGGGGTTCTGCTCGACGACGGCGCGGCGCTGGTCTTCGAGCGCCGCGACTGGGAACGGCTCCGGCACTTCGCGGCCGCGCAGCCCTCGGACTCGTCCTTGCGCGTGCCCGCCGCGACGGCGGCCGAGCTCCCTGGGATCGACATCGAAATCGAGACGGGTGAGGCGTCCGTGCGCGAGCCCCGGCCCATTCCACAAGCCCCGCCGCCCGTTCCGCTCCGGGGTCGGACGGCCGCCTACGAGACGGTCCGGCTGCCCCCGTCCCCGGCGCCGGTGGAGCCCGCGCATGCAGCCGCCTCGTCCGCGGCGCCCGAGCCTTCCGTTTCCCGCCCGGGGGCGCCCGGCCCGGCGCGCGTGCTGCTGGTCGACGACGACGCCGACTTGCAGGACGTCGTCATCGCGATGCTCGAGGTCGTCGGGTTGAGCGTCGAGGCCGTCGAGACGGCCGAGGAGGCGCTCGATCGGTTGGGGGCGTCGCCCCCCGACTTGCTCGTGCTCGACTGGTCGCTCCCCGGGATGAGCGGCCTCGAGCTTTGCCGGCGCCTGCGGCGCGATCGGTCCCACGGCGCGCTTCCCATCCTCTTCCTCACGGCCCACGCGGGGACCCAGGACATGGTCGAGGCGTTCGCGGCGGGCGCCGACGACTACGTCGTGAAGCCCTTCCGCGCGGCCGAGCTCGGCGCGCGGATCTTCGGGCTGCTGCGGCGGGCGCGCGTCGCCCCCGCGCGCGAGCGGGCGTGATCCCACGCAGGGCGGTCGCGGCGCTGCTCGAGAGGGAGCGCCCGTGGGCGTGGTGGCGGGGCGCACCTTGGGCGCTTGATCCGGTGCGCCGGCTCCCCCTCCCCAGCGGCGCGGCCGTGGTCGGCGTGGGCGGCGCGACGCTCGGCGGCTCCGGCAAGACCCCCCTCGCCATCGCGCTCGCCGGTGCGCTCGTTTCGCGGGGCCATCGCGTGGCGCTGGTCGGCCACGGCTACCGGTCGGACGTGCGGGGCCGCGCCCGCGAGGTCGGGCCGACGTCTTCCGTCGCCGAGGTCGGGGACGAGGCGCTCATCGCTGCCTGGGCGCTCGCGGGGCGGGCCGCCGTCGTCGTGGGCCGCTCTCGCGCGGAGGCCCTGACGTTCGCGGCGGGGCTCGCGTCGGTGGTGATCGTCGACGGTCTGCTGCAAGCGCACCCTGCGTCGCTCGCGTACTCGGTGCTCGCGCTCGACGCCTCCGGGCCGTGGGGGTCCGGCCGGGTCTTCCCGTTCGGCGACCTGCTGGTTCGCCGCGAGCGGCTCGAGGACCTCGCCGATGGGCGGGTGCTCGTCGGCGGCGCGGAGTGCCCGGCGGCGGGGCGACTGGCGGCGCCCTTGCCCCACGGGACACGGGTGGCGCTGGTTTCGACGATGGCCCGCCCCGAGCGCTTCGCCCGTTCGGCGGCGGGGCTGGGGGTGGAGGCGTTGTTTCACGTGAAACGCCCCGACCACGAGCCGATCGCCCCGTTCGAGCTCCGGCGCCTTCGGCGCCTCGCGCTGGCGCACCGGCTCGACGCCTGGTGCATCGACGCCAAGACCGAGGCGCACCTGTCGCCCTGGGGCGGGCGCCCGCTCGGTGCGCCAGCGGTCCCCCTGCTGCATTGGGTCGCCCCGAGCGCGTCGATTCTGGACCGGATCGAAGCCGCCCTCACGACGCGGGCCCGCCGAGCCGCGGCGGGCGCGCCGGCGGCCGCCGCTGTCGCGCTCTCTGGTAGCATCCGCGCCCGATGACCGCCGATTCCGCCGTCGCGAGCGTCCGCCACGATTGGACCGTGGCCGAGATCCGCGCGATCCTCGATCTCGACCTGAAGCTCCTCGCCGACGCCGGCCTCGTGCCGCTCGAGCCTGCCGGCTGAACGCGATGTCCTCCCCCCGCGCCCGCGCCGCCGCTCGGCTCGTCGTCCTTTGCGCCGCGTGTGCCCCGCTCGCCGCGCCGACCGCGGCACGAGCCAGTGCGCAGGTGAGCGCCTCGGGGCAGGTCGGCATCGTGGGGGTCGGCGAGGACTCCTATTGGACCCGCACCAAGCTCGACCTCGGCCTGCGCGTGGAGGACGTGTGGCTCCGCGAGCGCCCCACCGATTTCGGCATCGGCCCCTACGTGGAGGCGCGCACGGCGGCCTTCGTGTACGGCGACTACGGCGCCGGGGTCGTCGCGATCCTGCCGATCGACCAGACCTTCCCGCTCTGGGTCGGGGCCGGCGGCTTCGCCCGGCGGCAGGACCAAACGTGGGCCCCCGGAGTGAACGCCTTCGTCGCGTGGGGGGGGCGGTCGTTCAACTACGACAGCGCGTACGCGATGGCGTACGGCGTCATCCTCGACGTGCGCGCCCACGGCGGCGAGCTGCCCGGCGTCGACACCGTGCTGGCGCTGTCGATCGACCTCGAGGCCCTCGCCCTCCCCTGGATCTTCGGGATCAACGCCGTCCGGTAGCCCGCCTGTTTCACGTGAAACTCCCGCCGCGTCGGCCGCCCCTCAAACCTCGCCCGGCTTGGCATCCTCGAGGGGCGCCCCCTCGCCCGGACCCTCGGCCCCCTCCTCGAGCGCCTCGTCGATGCGCGCCAGCAACCGGCGCATCAGGTCGCGGCTCTGCGCCTCGAGCGCGGCGCGCTTGCTCCGCTCCTCCTCGAGATCGTTCGCCAGGGCCACGGCGGCGAGCAGGATCGCGGTCGGGGGGACCGGCTTGCCCGCGGGGACCAGCTCCCGGATCCGCTGGTCGACCACCCCCGCCAGGCGCCGTAGCGTCGGCTCGGGCACGCTCGCGTGCACCTTGTACGTCTGACCGCCCACCATCAGCGAGAGCGGTGCCTTGCGCTCCATGGGCCCCGAGGGTGCATCGTTCGCACGCGCGTGGCTATCGCCGACTACGAAGTGGACGAAGCGGGCCCGGCGAAGTACCCCCCGCGCGCCCATGTCGCTCTCCTGGCTCTCCGACGCCCTCGCTGACCTCGACCGAGCCGGCCTGTTGCGCGCCCAACGAGCGCCGCTCGGCACCCCCGGACCCCACGTCGAGCTGGCGGGCGCGAGACTCCTGAACCTCTGCAGCAACGACTACCCTGACCCCTCGACCCGCCGCGCGATCTTCCCCTCGAAGAGCCTCCATCGCACCCCCCCGAGCTGATCGACGAGCACGACGTCGTGCGTGACGACCAACAGCACGCGCCCCGCGTCGCGGAGGTCGCGAAGGACGTGGACGAGCTTGGTCAACGACGCCGTGTCGAGCCCCGTCGACGGCTCGTCGAGCAGGAGCACGTGCGGCCGGCTCACCAGCAGCCGCAGCAGGGCAACCCGCTGCCGCTGGCCACGGGAGAGCTCTCGCACCCGGCGACCGCGCAGCCGGTCGACGCCGAGCCGACGGGCGTCCTCGGACCACGCCAGCTCCGGGTCGAGCCCTCGAAGCTCCGCGTGCAGCCGCACGTTCTCGTCGGCCGTCAAATCTGGATAAAGCCCGAGGTCGTGCCCGAGCCAGCCGACCACGTCGCGAAGGCTGTCACGGCTGTGGTAGCGCACGCCGCCCACCTCGGCGGAGACCTTGCCGTGGGTCGGCGCCAGCCGCCCGGCGACGATGTTGAGCAGCGTGCTCTTCCCCGACCCGTTCGCCCCTTCGATCACGTGAACAGCCCCGCCGTCGAAGCGCGCGTCGACGCCGCGAAGGACGCGCGCGCCGCCGAGGAGCTTCACGATCCCCTTCACCTCGAGCACCGTCACGCGGCCCCCTCTCCCAGCGCACAACGAAGACTCCGGACAACCTCGACAGCCCGCCGGCGCGGCCGCGCACAGCCCGGACGAGACGCGTGCGTGATCTCGGCGAGTCCCTTGCTACACTCCGCCGCGATGCAGGCGCTCCGCCCGATACCGGCACCGCTGCCCGTGCTGGTCCGGCTCAAGGAGACGGTCGAGACGGCGCTCGAAGGCAAGCCCGAGGTCGTCGAGCTCGCCCTGGTCGCGCTGCTCGCCGGCGGGCACCTGCTGATCGAGGATGTCCCCGGCGTCGGCAAGACCACGCTCGCCCGCGCGCTCGCGCGCGCCGTCGGCGGGGAGATGCGTCGCATCCAGTTCACCAGCGACCTTCTGCCATCGGACGTCCTCGGCGTCAGCGTCTACGACCAGCGAAGCGGGAGCTTCTCGTGGCGCCAGGGGCCCATCTTCGCAAACGTGCTCCTCGCCGACGAGATCAACCGCGCCTCGCCCCGCACCCAGTCGGCGCTCCTCGAGGCGATGAACGAGGGGCAGGTCTCGGCCGACGGCGAGACGCGCGTGCTGCCCGAGCCCTTCTTCGTCATCGCGACGCAGAACACCCAGGACTTCGCGGGCACCTTCCCCCTGCCCGAGTCGCAGCTCGACCGCTTCATGCTGCGCATCCGCATCGGCTACCCGTCGGCGCAGACCGAAGCGCGGCTGCTCGCTCGCGCCGTCACCGACACGGTGCAGGACCTCCCCTGCGTCCTCGAGCCCGCGCAGCTCGTCTCGCTGCAGCGGCAGGTCCGCCGCGTCGAGATCGAGCCGTCGATCATCGACTATGTCCTCGCCATCGTCGCCGCGACGCGCTCGACGCCCACCGTCGCCCTCGGCGCCTCGACGCGCGGCACCGTGGCGCTCGGCATCGCGGCGCGCGCGCGGGCCCTGCTGCGCGGTCGCGACTTCGTGCTCGTAGAGGACGTGCTCGACCTCGCGGTGCCGGTCCTCGCGCACCGCATCCGCGTCGCCGCGTACGCCGAGGGGTTCGCCGTCGGCCGCGACGAGGCCGAGGTCGCGATCCGCGAGCTCGTCGCGCGCATCCCGCTGCCGCTCTGAGCTTCGCTTCCTGCTAGACCATACCCGTGGCCGCCGTCTCCGAGGGGTCCCCGACCGCGCGCAGCGCTTCGAGCGTCGCGTCGCCGACGCGTCGCAAGACGCCGCGGCGGCTGAAGATCACGCGCGAGGGGCGGTATTTCCTCGGGATCACCTTCGGCGTCGGCCTCGCCGCGATCAACACCGGCAACAACCTCCTCTACCTCCTGCTCGGCGTCCTGCTCGCGCTGATCCTCGTCTCGGGGATGATGAGCGAGCTCGCCCTGCGCGCGCTGGTGGTCCGACGACGGCTGCCGACGCGCGCGCAGGTCGGCCGTCCGCACCTCGTGGAGATCGAGGTCCACAACCGCAAGAAGCGCCTGCCGTCGTACGCCATCGAGGTCGAGGACATCCGCGCCAACCAGCCCGCCGACAAGCGCTGCTTCTTCCTCAAGGTCTCGCCGCTCTCGACGCAGATCGCCGCCTATCGCCGCACGCCGCAGCGCCGCGGCCGCGAGAGCCACGTGGCCTTCCGCGTCGCGACGCGCTTCCCCTTCGGGCTCTTCGAGAAATCCAAGCAGATCGAGGTGCCCGGAGAGCTGGTGATCTACCCGGCCGTGCACAACGTCACGCTGCCCCCGCCGCGGGCCCGCACGATCGGCGCGGGCGCACGCGCCGCCGCGCGCGGGGCGAGCGACGAGCAGCTCGGACTCAAGCCGTATCGACCGGGCGACGACCTGCGCCACGTGCACTGGCGCAAGACCGCCGCCGTCGGGCAAATCGTGCTCCGTGAGCACGCGGCCGAGGGGGCGCCCGACGCCGAGCTCGAGCTCGACGACCGCTGCCCGTTCTTGGACCGCCCCGCCGAGAACGAGGAGCGCCGCCGCTGGCACGACCAGTTCGAGGCCCGCGTCCGCGACGTCGCCTCGCGCGCGGTCGCCCACCTCGCGCGCGGCGACGCGCTCCAGCTCCACACGGCGAGCGGCACGCGGCTGCCCGGCAACCCGCGCCTCGGCAGCGACCCGATCCTGCGCTTCCTCGCCTTGCTCGAGCCCTCGCCCATGGACGGCAAGGGCACGGCAAGGCCTCGGAGAGGCGGCGCGTGAAGTTCGGCCTCACCCACCGCGCGCTCACCAGCGCGCTCGCCACGCTCGGCGTGCTGGCGATCGTGCTCTCGGGGGCGCTGCCCAAAGCGTCCGTCGCGCTGCTGCTCCTCGGCCTCGCGGGCGCCCTGCTCGCGACGGAGCGCTTCCAGCAATCGACCGCCGCGCGCTACACCGCCGCGATCGTGCCGAGCGTGCTCCTCGGCGTCGAGCTGCTCCGCTTCGTCGGCGGCGCCCCCATGCTCGATCTCGCGGTCGAATTCGCCGCTGCGCTGCAGATCGTCCGGCTCGCCACGCGGCGCGGCGCCACGCACGACCAGCAGGTCATCCTGCTCGCGCTCCTGCACCTCGTCGCGGGCACGGTGCTCGACAAGGGGATCGCCTACGGCTTCTGCCTCTTCGGCTTCCTGTTGCTCGCGCCCGGCGCCCTCGTGCTCTCGCACCTGCGACGCGAGGTCGAAGGCAACTACCGCCAAGGCGCCCGCGACCGCACCGGGTTGCCCGTGGACGTGCCCCGCATCCTGCGATCGCGACGGGTGATCGGGCCAGGCTTCTTGGCGCTGACCTGCCTGCTCAGCCTGCCGATCGTCGTCTTCACCGCGCTCTTGTTCATCCTCTTCCCGCGCGTCGGGCTCTCGCTGCTGCTCTTCCAGAACCAGCACGCCCTGCGGTCGACCGGCTTCTCCGACACCGTCGATCTCAGCGGCGTCGGCGCCATCCGCACCGACCCCGCCGTCGTGATCCGCTTCCGCCCCCCGGCCATGTCGGACCCGCCGGCGACGCGCCTGGTGCTGCGACTGCGGGGCACCGCGTTCGACGAGTACCGCGGCGGCGGCCACTGGAGCCGCACGTCCAGCGATCGCACCGTCCTGTCGCGGATGGGCAGCGAGGTCCTGCTCAGCCGCCCCGGCGACCCCGATCGCGACGCCGTCTACCACTTCGAGCTCGAGCCGCTCGAGCCGACCGTGCTGTTCCTGCCGGCGCACACCGTCGCCTTGCGCTGGCCCGCCGCGGCCGGCGGGGCCACGTCGCGCCCGCCGCCGCTGACGCGAGGCGCCGAGGAGACGCTCCGCTACGAGGCCCCGCCCGACCGCGTCCTGCGCTACGACGCGTACGTCGCGCCCGCCGGCGAGCTCCAGGACGAGGCGCTCTCGGACCGCGAGCGGGCCCGCTACCTCCAGCTGCCGGCCGAGCTCTCGACGCGCACGCGCGAGCTCGCCCGCACCTGGACCGCCGGGCTCGCGACCAGCGCGCAGAAGGCGGCCGCGATCCAGCGGCACCTGGCGACCGAGTACCACTACACGCTCACCGCCCCCTCCGGCGGCAAGCCCGATCCGATCGACGACTTCCTGTTCGTCTCCCACGCCGGTCACTGCGAGTTCTTCTCGACGGCGATGTCCCTGCTGCTCCGCGAGGTGAACGTCCCCACGCGCAACGTGAGCGGCTTCGTCGGCGGCACCTACAATCGCTTCGGCGGGTTCTACGCCGTGCGGCAAGGCGACGCGCACTCGTGGGTCGAGGCGTACCTCGAGGCGCACGGGCGCGGCGCCTGGACGACGTTCGATCCCACACCGGCGGCCGGCGCGCAGCCCATCGTCGAGTCGGCCGGCGTCGCCGGGACGCTGCGCGAGATGTTCGAGGCGATCGCGCAGGGGTGGGACCGCTACGTCATCGGCTACGATCTTCCGACCCAGGTCTCGCTGATGCTGCGCATGCAGCGCAGCCTCGACTCGGCCCGCAAGCACGTCGGCTACGGCGACGCCGTCCGATCGGGCGCGCCGCTGCTGCGCCCGCTGCTGCTGGTCCTCGCCGTCCTCGCGCTCGGGGGGGGCGCGCGCTGGCTCTGGCGGCGGCGGCGCGTCGAGACGGAGACGCCGGCGACGGCCCGCGCGAGGCAGCAGCGCGTCGCGACCGAGCTCTGGCTGCAGCTCGAGGAGGCGCTCTCGGCCCGCGGCGTCGCCCGCCCGCGCAACGTGCCACCGCTCCGCTTCACCGAGCAGCTGCGCGCCGAAGGGCGCTGGCCGTTCGCCGACGAGGCGTGGATCCTCGCGACGCGCTACGCCGAGGCGCGCTTCGGCGGGGTGCCGCTCAGCGCCGAGGAGGAGCGCGAGTTCGCGCGCCGCGTCGCCGTCATTCGACGCCCTGATGCGCACAGCGCCACGACGCCGCCCGACGCGCGCGCGACTTGAGCGACGTGCGCGTCGGCCAGCAACGACGCAAGCTACAGACGGATCCAACCGAGGCCGAGACCGTCGGGTGGTCGACGGCGGAGAACTCGGCCACGGGCGCGCGCTGCCGTTAGCGTCGTCATCGCCAGCCTCCGCGCGCGCCGCGCGAGATCGGGAGTCGCCGTCTTGATCGCCGCCGTGCAACGTCGTCGAGCCCAGCTCCTCTTCGTCGGAGCACTCTTCGTCGCCGCCCTCTCGCGCGGCGCGACGGGCGCCGGCCAGCGCGCGCCGGGGAGATCGAGCGCGACGCCGTCCACGACGACGCCCCCCGCCCTCGTCTCCGCCCCGCCCTCGGCCAAGGGCGCCGGCGCGCCAGCCGCGAGCCCGAGCGGCGATCGGGCCAACCGGCTCCACCCGTTCAGCGCCTCTGCCGTGTCCAAGTCGCCGCCGCCGCGCCTCGCGCAGGTCGCGAGGTGCGGCGGGGCGCCGACGCCCCTCCCTGCGCCCCACGCGCGTCCGATCTGCGAGGGCAACCCCTCGAGCGAGCGCCTCCGAATCCTCCACGTCGGCGACATGCACGGCCACTGGCAGCCGTACCTGCACGGGCACTCGCCGTTCGCCTACCTGCGCGCGTTCGCCGACGACCAACGCCGAGAGAGCGCGGGGCGCCTGCTCTTCCTCGACGCGGGGGACGACCTCGAGAAGGGGGCGCTCGCCGAGTACCGCTCCTCCGGCGAGGCGAGCGTCGCGATGCTCGACCAGCTCGGCCTCGACGCGCGCACGCTCGGCAACCACGACTTCGGCTACGGCGTCGCGAGCGTCCTCGCGCAGTCCGCGTCGAGCGTGCACGACGTGCTGGGCTCGAACCTCGTCTACGCGCCGACCGACGGCTCGCCCGGCGAGTTCCGGGCCAAGCGCACGGTCGTCTACGCGATCGGCTGCGTGCGCGTCGGCGTCTTCGGCCTCACCATCAACCCCTACGACGAGACCGACGAGCGGGTCGACGAGCCCTACCTCGGCGTGTTCGCCCAGCGGCACGACCCGGCGAGCGCCGATCGCTACGTCGGCGTCGCGACCGAGCTCGTCAGCGAGCTCCGCGAGCGCGACGGCGCCGACTTCGTCATCGGCCTCGACCACCTCGGCGCCGCCCTCGACAAGCAGCTCATCGACGGCGTGCCCGGCCTCGACCTCGTCATCTCCGCGCACGACCACGTCGCGATCCAGGGGTACATGGCCGGCAGGCACGGCATCGCGGTCGACAGCGGGAGCTTCCTCGGCGCCGAGAAGAACGCGCGCGTCGGCGTGGTCGACGTCGAGATCGATCTACGCACCAAGGACTGGCGCCTCGTCTCCGCCGATCAGCGCGCGGTCGGCTCGCTCGGGCGCGTCGACGCCGCGGTCGACGCCGAGGCGCGCCGGCTCACCGAGTGCTTCGCCCCCGACGCCGAAGAGCCCGTCGCCGACCTCGCCGCGCCGCTGTCGAGCCCCGACCTCGGCGCGTGGCTCCCTGTCTTCGACGCCGCCCTGAAGAAGCGCTTCCCGAGCGCCGACGCCCTGCTCTACGAGGCGTGGGCGTGGGGCGGCGTCTTCAAGGGCTCGCTGCCGGCGGGGCACGTCACGCCGCAGAGCGTGCTCGACGCGATGTTCGTCGAGCACGAGCGATCGGGCGGCGCCGGCTTCACGGCCTTCGTCGAGGTGCCCGTGACGGGCGGCACGCTCGCCGAGATGTGCAAGGCCAAGCTCGCCGAGCCCGACGGCTGGAAGAAGGTGCGGCGCCTCTGCCCCCCCTTCGACGCCATCGCGCTCGACCGGACCTATCGCCTCGTCGTCGAGCGGCGACCGCTGCACGCGCCGACCTCGGTGCTCGACGCCGTGCCCGAGGGGTTCCCGCGCGAGGAGGCGGCGTTGGGACCGCCGGCCGAGGCCTACGAGATCTTCCTCGACTACGCCCGCGATCGGGGCCGCCAGTGCCTCGCCATCGACGCCGACGTCAAGACGCGCTGCTTCGGCGCGGACGGCGATTCCTTGCACGATTGATCGCGCCAGCAGCGCGCACTCGGCGCGTCTCGCGCAGCGCGACCAGCGCGCGGCGGATGTTGCGCTCGCGGCGTCGAGCACTCGCTACCCGGCACCCGTACGATCGACGTTCTTCATGCGTGGGCCCGGGGGCCTCATGCGCCGCGCCGTGATATGAGGCCCGCACCCGAGTGGCCGACGGCGCCCTGTCCGCGTCCGCAGTCGCCGCGGGATTCCGAAGGGGAAACAGCCATGCTGAAGCGTCCCAAGATTGCCATCGTCGGTGCCGGTGGTGCGGTTGGTGCGGCCGTCTCGCAGTGGGCCGCGGTCAAGGAGCTCGGCGAGCTCGCGCTCATCGACGTGAAGGGCAACGCGGCCAAGGGCCGCGGCCTCGATCTCACGCAGTGCAGCCCGTTCGAGAGCTTCAACAACGCGAGCTTCGCCGCCGGCGAGGACCCGGCGCTCATGAAGGACGCCGACGTGATCGTCATGACGGCGGGCGTGCCGCGCAAGCCGGGTCAGAGCCGCGAGGAGCTGATCAACGTCAACGCGGGCATCGTCCGCGACATCT
Source organism: Myxococcales bacterium (assembly GCA_021783935.1). Taxonomy (GTDB): domain Bacteria; phylum Myxococcota_A; class Polyangia; order Polyangiales; family JADJMO01; genus CAIXWQ01. Next base: position 13,949 of record JAJXTK010000007.1, read on the forward strand.
GCAAGAACGTCAGGACGTACGCGCCGAACGCCGTCCTCATCGTCGTCTCCAACCCGCTCGACGCGATGGTCTACGTCGCCAAGCAGGTCACCGGCTTCCCGCGCGAGCGCGTGATCGGCTCGGCCGGCATCCTCGATTCGGCGCGCTTCCGCACGAACATCGCGCTGGCGGCCGGCTGCTCGGTCGAGGACGTCAACGCGATCGTCCTCGGCGCGCACACCGACAAGGACATGGTCCCGATCGTCAGCACTGCCACCATCGGCGGCGTGCCGCTCACCAAGATCCTCTCGTCCGACAAGATCGCCGAGGTCGTCGAGACCACGAAGAAGGGTGGCGCGACGCTCACGGGCCTCATCGGCACCAGCGCGTGGCTCGCCCCCGGCGCCGGCACCTCGCTCATGGTCGAGAGCCTCGTGCGCGACCAGAAGCGCCTGCTCCCCTGCTCGATCGAGCTCTCGGGCGAGTTCGGCGTGAAGGACTGCTTCGTCGGCGTGCCGGTGCGCCTCGGCCTCGGCGGCGCCGAGAAGGTCTTCGAGTTCGAGCTCTCGTCCTCCGAGAAGGCGGCGTTCGAGGCCTCGGTGAAGGCGAACCAGGAGCTCATGGGGATCGCCAAGGGATTCCTGTGAGCGGTCGTTGAGGCGCGCGCACGCGGCCTCGCACGACCCCGGTGGCCCACGCGGGCGCCGGGGTCGTGGTCATTTCGGGCGCCCCTGCGCGCGCGCTGCGACGCGAGGGCGCGGCGAGGAGCAGGCGGGCGGCGGGTCGGGGTCGCCCGCCGAGCGTCACCGCGAGCCGCGCTCAGCGCCAGGCTGCCTCGTCGATCGCGTACGGCGCGACGTCGACCGTCGACGCGTCAGTCGCGGCACCAGCGGCGCTCACCTCGCCGCGACGAGCCAGCGCAGGACCTTGCGGTAGTTCTGGCTCATCGTCTCGACCGGGATCGCGTGCCAGAAGCCCTTCGGGATCGCCATCTTCACGCGGATCCCCTCGGCCGTGAGGTGCTTGAACGCCGCCTCGGTCTCGGGGGCCGCGCCGTCGAGCTCGCCGGTCCACAGGAACACGCGCTTGATCTTCTTCTTCTCGTCGTGGAGCAGCTGCTGCGCCGAGGCCCAGTAGCGATCGCACGCCGCGATGATCATCCAGCGGTTGAACGTCTCGACGTTGCGCGGCCCGAGGTTCTGCGCGACGTAGGCCCCTTCGCTGAAGCCGACGAGCACGTTGCCGCGCAGCTGCACGCGGCGACCGAACTTCTTGCGAAGCTCCGAGAGCGCGCCCATCACGTCCTTGGAGGCGTTGACGTAGTCGTTGTTCCAGGCGTACTCGCCGCCGCCGCGCGGCTGCTGCCCCGCCGGGCAGAGCAGCCAACCGAACTCGGTCGCGACCTTGGCCCACGCGCGGCAGTCTTCCTGCGGGTTCCCGCCGCGGCCGTGCAGGTAGACGATGACCGGCTTCATCGCCTTCTTCGACCCGCGCGGGGCGTAGAAGTACGCGGGCGGGAAGCCGGGGTTCGCGAGCTCCTGCGGCCCGAGCTTCACCTCGGGCTCGACCCTCATGGCCGCCGACGACGACGGGGCGAGCGTCGCGGGCTCGCGCGCGCTCTTGGCCGCGACGGCCTGCGGCTTGGCGAGCAGCGCGCCGGCCGCGACGAACGGCAGCGAGAGCGCCGCGATCCGTGAAAGCAGGTCGCTCATCGTCCTCCGGCCGGTAGCGATGCCTCCGGCGCGGGGCCAACTTTGTGGCGGCCGCCGCTCGGGCGCAAATCGGCACGGGCCGGAGTCCAGGGGTGAGGGCGCGGATTGCACACTGCGGGGGCGGAAACGCGGCGGGCGCGGCGGAGATTCCCGGGCGGGGCGGGAGCGCAAGCTGCTCAGCAGCCGCGCCCGGCCCGCGCCTCGCTCACCCGGCGACGAGCACGATTTTCGTGATCTCGGGGCGCACCCCGACCCGGCTCGGCGGCCCCGAGGTGCCGAGCCCGCGGTTGACGTAGAGCCGCGCGCGCCCCGACGTGTAGAGCCCCGCGACGTAGCGGTAGGCCGCCCTCGCGACCAGCGGGCCGAGCGGCGCGATCTGGCCGCCGTGGGTGTGCCCCGACAGCTGCAGGTCGAAGCCGTAGCTCGCGGCGGTGTCGAAGAACTGCGGCTGGTGGCACAAGAGCACGCGCGGCGCGTCGGGCGGCAGCGCGAAGAGCGCCTCGTCGACGCGCGGCCCCGGACCTTGGCGGCTGAGCAGCCCTTGCACGTCGTCCGCGCCGACGATCGCGAAACCGCCCCCGTCGCGCGGGGCGACGAGGCGCCCTTGGTTGAGCAGCACGTCGGCGCCGACCGCGCGCGCCGCATCGAGCACCGCGTCGCGGCCGACGTAGTACTCGTGGTTGCCGGGGATCGCGATGAGCCCGTGGCGCGCGCGGGCGCGAATTCGCCCGAGCCACGCGGTCGCGGGCGCGACGTCGGCGAGGCGCAGGTGCACGAGATCGCCCGTCATCACGAGCAGATCGGGGCGCAGGGCCGTGACCTGCTCCTCGGCGCGCGCGAGCTCTCGCTCGCCGAGGAACGCGCCCACGTGGATGTCCGAGACCTGGACGATCGAGAAGCCGTCGAGCACGCGCGGCAGCCGCGCGATCCTGACCGGGAGCTCCACGAGCTCGACGTCGAAGCGCGTGCGCCGGTTGCCCCAGAGCAGCGGCACGCCGACCACGGTGAAGGCCGTGCTGGCCCCGATCTGACCGAGAAATCGGCGGCGAACCGCGTCGGGCGCGTCCTCGAGCGCGGGGGCCGTCGGCCTCGGCGTCGACACCTCGCCGTGCGCGCGCGAGCTGAGGTGCTGGAGCACCGCGCGCTCGGCCTCTTCGCCCGCGAACTGCGGCTCGCCCTCGGGCCCCCGCCTGCGCGCGGCGCGCCCACGCCGATCGAGGAGGCGCAGCACCAGGTCGATCACCAGCAGCGCCGGGACGACCTGCACGAGCGTCGCCGACCAGAGCAGCAGCGGCGCGTACGCGCGCATCAACCAGGTGGGCGCGCCGGCGTGCGCCAGCGATCGCTCGAGCATCATCAGCAGCTGCGCGGCCGCGAGGGCGCCGATCACGGCGTAGAACACGCGCGGACGCGACAGCGCGCGCGTCCAGCGGCGCAGGAACACCACGAGGTAGGCGTTCGCGCAGAGCGCCACCGCGAGGCCGATGACCAGGCGCGCCGCCGCGATCATCGCGCGCTCTTCGGCCCCTTGTGCGTGCGCCGAGGCAGCAGGGTCTGGCTCGACGCCTCTAGCGCGTGGCCGTCGCGCTCGCCTCGGACGAAGCGGCACGCGCCGGCGAAGGCGATCATCGCCGCGTTGTCGGTGCAGCTCGCCAACGGCGGCACCGTGAGCCTGAGGCCGGCCTTCTCGCTCGCCGCCTCGGCCCGTCGCCGCAGCTCGGAGTTGGCCGCGACGCCGCCGGTGATCACGACGTCTCGCACCCCCTCTAGGCGCGCCGCGGCGACGAGCTTGTCGACCAGGACCTTCGTCGCCGTGGCCTGGAACGCCGCGCACAGGTCGGCGACCGCCTCGTGCGTGCGGGGAGGCTGCTTCGCCACGAGCTCCGCGACCTGCGTCTTGAGCCCCGAGAAGCTGAATTCGAGGCTCGCGCGCTGCGCCATCGGCGCCTTCAGCGGCGTGCGCGTCGCGTCCCCCTCGCGCGCGAGGCGATCGATGATCGGCCCGCCCGGGTAGCCGAGGCCGAGGAGCTTCGCGACCTTGTCGAAGGCCTCGCCGGCGGCGTCGTCTCGCGTGCCGCCGAGCTCGTCGATCGCCGAGGCGTGGGGGCCGTCGACGCGGTAGAGCGCCGTGTGCCCGCCCGAGGCGAGCAGCGCGACGTACGGAAACGACGGGACCGGCGAGAGCGCGCCGTCCGGGCTCGCGCGCCGCACGAAGGGGGCGAGCAGGTGGCCGACCAGATGATCGACGCCGACCAGCGGCCGCCGCGACGCGAACGAGAGCCCCTTGGCGATCTGCACGCCGACCAAGAGCGCGCCGATCAGCCCCGGGCGGTGGGTCACCGCGATGGCGTCCAGGTCGGCGAGCGCGAGCCCGGAGCGGTGGAGCGCCTCCCGAACGACCGGGCCGCACGCGCGCAGGTGATCGCGCGAGGCGAGCTCGGGGACGACGCCACCGTACGGCGCGTGAAGCTCGACCTGGCTGTGCACCACGTCGGCCAGCACCATCCCCTCGTGCGAGACGACGGCCGCGGCCGTCTCGTCGCAGCTCGATTCGATCCCGAGGACCCAAGGCACGCGCCTGTCGTGGCGGAGCGGGCGCGCGAAAGCAAGACGAGCGGCAAGCGAGCGCCCCGCGACGCGACGCGTGCGCGTCGGGCGAACGCAGCTCGCGCGACCACCGCGGGCCGCCGGAGCGTCGACCCCCGAGCGGCCCCTGGCGGACGTCCGGCACGTCGAACCGGCCGAGGTCGAGCCGCACGCACCGGGTAGGGGAGCCTCCTCGCCCGTGCTAGATGCGGTGGGCGATGTTCTCCCTTGCGAGTCTCCACGGTTTGCAGGCGACCCTGACGTCGGCACTCGCCGCGCTCCCCGGCATGCCGAGCGAGCCCGTCGAGGTGCTCGAAGAGAAGTTCGGGCAGGTCCAGTCGCTGCCGGCGTTCGGGACGATCGGCCTCTACTCGGTCGTCGCCCTCGCGGGCCTCGGCGTCGCCCTCGCGCTGCTGGCGGCCAAGCGCCCGCGCTTCCTGCCCGCCGCGCGCAACGTGGCCTACGCGACCAGCGCGCTGATCCTCTTCGATCTGCTGCTGCTCGCCTACGGGTTCGTCTCGCACGACTTCCGCGTCCGCTACATCGCCAAGTACAGCGATCGCTCGATGCCGATCGGCTACCTGTTCACCGCGCTCTGGGGCGGACAGGACGGCTCGCTGCTCTGGTGGCTGTTCCTCTTGAGCCTCTACTCCGCGGCGTGCGTCTGGTGGCTCAAGGGCAAGTACCGGGAGCTGCAGCCGTACGTGATCGCGACGCTGCAGGCGACGGTCCTCGGCTTCGGCGTGATCATGGCGTTCGCCGCGAACCCCTTCGCCGAGCAGGTCGCGGGGGGCGCCACCGACGGAGAGGGGCTCAACCCGCTGTTGCAGAACATCTACATGATCGTCCACCCGCCGAGCCTCTACACGGGCTTCGTCGGCTGCACGGTCCCCTTCGCGTTCGGCGTCGCCGCGCTCGCCACCGGCAGGCTCGACGAGGAGTGGCTGCGCGCGGTGCGCAAGTGGATGCTCTTCGCCTGGCTGTTCCTCTCGCTCGGCAACGTGCTCGGCATGCTCTGGGCGTACGAGGAGCTCGGCTGGGGTGGCTACTGGGCTTGGGATCCCGTCGAGAACGCCGCGTTCTTCCCGTGGCTCACCGCCTCGGCGTTCGTGCACTCGATAATGATCCAGGAGCGCTTCCGCATCGTGAAGGTGTGGAACATCGTGCTGCTCACGATCACGTTCTTCATGACCATCTTCGGGACGTTCCTCACGCGCTCCGGGATGATCAAGAGCGTCCACGCCTTCGCCTACTCGAGCATCGGCGTGTACTTCACGTTCGTGATGATCACCGTCGCGTGCGGCGCCGCGGCGCTCATCGTCTACCGCCTGCCCGAGCTGAAGAACCAGCACTTCGACCTCGCCGGCACCAAGAAGTACCGCGACGGCGTCGGCAAGCTCCTGGTCCTCCTCCTCTTCGCCGTGCTCGCGCTCGTCGTCGTCCTCCGCAAGACGACGCCGAAGATGGGCCCGATCGGCATCCTCGGCGCCGTCGGCGTCCTCGCCGCGATCGTCATCGGCGAGGTCTACATGGCGCGCGCCTTCCCGCGCCCGCGCATCGCGCGCATCGACGCCCTGCTCTCGCGCGAGGCGGCCTTCGTCGCCAACAACTGGGTGCTCGTCGGGATGCTGCTCTTCGTCGTGGTCACGACGACCTTCCCGCTCATCTCGGAGCTCGTCACGGGCGAGTCGGTCACCGTCGGCCCCGGCTTCTACAACCGCTGGATGACCCCGCTCGGCATCGCGCTCTTCGCCCTGATGGGGGTCGCGCCGCTGCTCGGCTGGCGCAAGACCAGCAACGCGCTCTTCAAGCGCGCCTTCATCTACCCGCTCGCCGTCATGGGCGTCTTCGCGCTCTTGCACGTCACGCTCGGCAAGCGCCTCGGCTTCCCGCCGATCGTCGAGAGCGATCCGATCTACCCGGGCCTGCTCGGCGTCGTGCTCGCGAAGTGGAACTCGATCGTGCCGGTCGTGCTCTTCGCGCTCGTCGGCTTCAACCTCGGCGTGCTCGAGCAGGAGTTCCGGCGCGGCACCCTCGCGCGCATGAAGGGGCAGCACGAGGGGTTGGCGACCGCGCTGGTGCGCCTCGTGGCGCGATCGCGCCGGCGCTACGGCGGCTACGTCGTGCACCTCGGCATCGTGATGATGTTCCTCGGCTTCCTCGGCTGGACGTACAGCGTCGACCAGGAGGTCGCGATGCGCCCCGGTGAGTCGGTCGAGTTCCAGGGGTACACCTTCACGTACCTGAAGGAGCACACCGAGGTCGACGAGACCAAGCGCATGATCTTCACCGACATCGCGGTGAAGAGCGGCGGCCGCGACGTCGCCCTGATGTCGCCCGCGAAGTTCATCTACATGCGGCAGAAGATGCCGACCAGCGAGGTCGCCATCCACCGCGGGCTGCGCGAGGACGTCTACATCTCGCCCGGGCAGATCAACCCGGACACCAAGCTCGCGAGCTTCAAGCTGCACGTGAACCCCCTCGTCAGCTGGATCTGGCTCGGCGCCGCGATCCTGCTCGCCGGCGCGCTCGTCGCGCTCTGGCCGGAGGCGGCGCTCGGCGAGATCGGCGTCGCCGCCTACCTGCGCACCGCGGGCGCGACGGCGGCGTCGTTGGCGCTCGGGCTCGCGCTGGCGCTCACCCCCGCGTACGCGCGCGCCGACGGCGGCAGCTCGTCGATGATGTCCGGCAACGTCTCGATGCGCACGCCGCAAGAGAAGCAGCTCTTCTCGCAGGTCCTGTGCATGTGCGGCGACTGCGACCGACTGCCGCTCAGCGAGTGCACCTGCGGCTGGGCCGACAACATGCGCGCCGAGCTGCGCGGTCGCCTCGCGGCCGGCGACGCGCTGGCCGTCATCGCGAACGACTACGCGAAGAAGTACGGCGTGCGGGCCCTGAACGTGCCGCCGTCGAACAGCTGGTTTCTGCGCTCGGTGTGGCTCGCGCCGCTCGCGCTCATCGGCGCCGGCGGCGTGTTCGCCGTGTTCCTCGTGCGCCGCTGGACGCGCAAGGACGACGGGGCCATCGAGGCGACGCCGCGAGAGCACATCGCGACGATCGAAGAGAAGGACGAGTACGATGCCAGGCTCGACGCCGAGCTCCGCGACGACGATGACCGCCGCCGCTGAGCACCCCGGCACGCGCGGTGCCGCGATGGACGCCACCCTCTTGCTCCGACGCTACGCGAAGCCGCTGATCGCCCTCGCGATCGCCGTCGCCGACGGCGTGGTGATCTGGCGCTTCGGCGTCGCGCCCGGGATGCTGCTGCTCTGCGCGGCGGCGATGCTGCTCGTCGTGACGCTGCTGTTTCGCGCCGTGCAGGCGTTGACCGGCGAGCTCGACGAGGAGGACGAGGCCGACCTCGCGCGCGTGCCGACGGCGGCCGAGGAGCAGAAGCGCGCCGCGATCGAGGCGCTGAAGGACCTCGAGTACGAGCGGACCGTCGGCAAGATCTCCAAGGAGGACTACGACGTCCTGATCGCGCGCTACCGCGCCGAGGCCAAGCGCCTGATGCGCACCGTCGACGACGAGCGCGCCGCGCTGCGCGGCGAGGCCGAGCAGATCGCCGCCGAGGCCGTCCGCGAGGCCCTCGGCGAGCCTGCCGAGGATCGCTCCGGCGACACGCTGGCCGCGAGCCCCAAGGGCAAGACCTCGCGCCCACCCGCGACCGGATCCGCCGAGGAGGCGCCCGCGCGCGTCGCGTGCCCGAAGTGCGACACCAAGAACGACGCCGACGCGGCGTTCTGCAAGAAGTGCGGCCACAGGCTCGGCGCCGAGCCCGCGCGGGAGGAGGCGTGATGTCCCGATTGCACGCCCGCGTCGGCACCCTCGCGCACGTCGCCGCGGCGCTGGTCACCGCGGCGCTCGTCGCTGCCCCGATCGCGAGCGCCGCCCCAGGGGCGCCGAGCGCGTCGCCGGCCGCCGCGACCCCGCCCAAGCCGATGGCGTCCGCGAGCGCGGCTCCGTCGACCGCCAGCGCGCCCGCGCCGACCCCGATGGCTGCGCCGCCGACGGGCATGCCCTCCGGCGACGACGAGGACGACGGGCAGCAGGCGATGCCGGCCGGTCACCCAGCGACGGGCGCGGCCCAAGGAGAGGCCGGCCCCGGCATGCAGCCGCCGCGCGTGCCGCGCGATCAATCCGGCGCGAGCGCCTCGGTGCCCGCAGGCACGATCGAGGCGGTGGTGCTCGACGGCGCCGACAAGCCGCTCGCCCACGTGCCGGTCATGGTGTCGCTGCTGCGCCAGTCGGTCGCGCAGGGGGACACGCGCTCGATGAGGACCGAGCTCTCCGACGCGAACGGCGTCGCGCGCTTCCCGGGGCTCTCGTCGACGAGCGACTGGTCCTATCAGGTCAAGGTGCAGAACCAGGCGTCCGAGCCGAACGCCATGGCGACCTACTCGACGCCGCCGTTCAACCTGATCTCCGGCGCCGGCTGGTCGGTGCGCATCCACCGCTTCCCGGTCACCACGCACATCGACGAGCTGATCGCCGCCTTCGAGATCGCCGTCGCGTCGCTCGAGATCCGCGAGGACGCCATCGACGTCTCGATGGAGTTCAACCTCGTCAACCTCTCGCCCAAGGCGTGGAGCCTCGGCACCGGCCTCGATCTCGCGCTGCCGAGCGGCTTCAAGGGGCTGCGGGCGGCCGAGACGATGGACGAGCTGAAGGTCGACTCCATCGAGGGGAAGGGGGCCCGCTGGACCGGCGCCTTCGCCCCCGGGCAGTGGACCGTGCAGTACGACTTCAAGCTCCCCTACGACGGCGAGCCCGGCTACGACGTCGACCTCGACATGCCGCCGCGCGTGCTCAACGCCGCGGTGCGCGTCGCGGGGCGCAAGGGCACGCAGGTGAAGGTCGACGGCTTCGACGCCCCGCGCGAGGACATCGCGCCGAACGGCGCGCGCTTCATGACGTCGATGAAGCGCGGCGACCCGCAGCACCCGATCGGCCGGCTGTCCGTCCACGTGAGCGGCCTGCCGGAGCCCGGCCCCGAGAAGTGGGTCGCGATCCTCATCGGCCTCGGCGGCCTGCTCGCGGGCATCTACGCCCTCGCGCGCGTCAAGCCCGAGAGCGCCGCGCCGCCCCCCGTTCGCAAGCGCATGCGTGAGCGGATCCTCGAGGACCTCGTCGCGCTCGAGAAGGCCCACCGCGCGGGCGAGGTCGGGCCCAAGGGGTACGCGATCGAGCGCGCGAAGCTGGTCGACGCAATCGCCGACACGCTCGCCGACGGCGGCGGCGTGCTGCCGAGCGCCGGCCAGGGCGCGTCCGACCCGAAGAAGAAGGGCAAACCGTCGGCCGCCGAAGCCTGAGCGATGTCGCTCCGGAAGATCGCCACCATCGGCCACCCCGTCCTGCGCACCGTCGCGCGCGAGCTCACCGCAGAGGAGCTGGCGCGCGCGTCGACCCAGGCGCTCCTCGACGACCTCGTCGAGACGATGCGCGACGCCAACGGCGCCGGGCTCGCGGCCAACCAGATCTACGAGCCGGTGAGGATCTGCGCGATCGAGCAGCGCAAGCACAACCCTCGCTACCCGGACAAGCCCGCCTTCCCGCTGACGATCCTCGTCAACCCGACGATCGAGCCGCTCTCGCCGGAGACGTTCCTCAACTACGAGGGGTGCCTGAGCGTGCCCGATCTGCGCGGCGAGGCGCGGCGCTTCGCGGAGATCCGCGTGCGCGCGTGGGATCGCGACGCAAACCCGTGGGTGCGCGAGATCCGCGGGCTCACCGCGGGGACCTTCCAGCACGAGATCGATCACCTCGAGGGCAAGCTGTTCCTCGACCGCGTCGAGGACCCCCGCTCGCTCTGCACGCTGCGCGAATTCGAGCGCTGGCACCTCGCCTCGTTCGCCGAGCGCGCGCGGTCGCTCGTCGCGCGCTTTGGCGCTTGACGACCCGATCGACCCGTGCCGCCGCCGCGCCGACGGGTGTGGATGGCCTGCGTCCGGGCCGTGTGGATGGGGCGTGGCGACCCCGTGCACGGCCGACGACGACGCTCGCGTCCACGGGTGCTCCGCGGTCGTCCCCAGCGATCGTCCACACCCGAAAGCGGACGATCGACTCGAAAATTGCAGCGGCTCGCGGGGTTCTCCCCAGTATCCACAGCCCCTACGAGTCTCTACTGATCAATTTTAAGATCTTCTCTGATCAGAGAGGGGGGGACCCGCGCCGCGCCCGTCCGGCCGCCACGCCTCGCAGCGTCACGACGAAGAACGCCACGGGGGGGCTTCTCTCTGCCTTCGCGTCGGCGTACAGAGATGCCCCGAGCCTCGGCGCGTCGCCGCCGGCGCCACGAGCCACAAGGGGAAGCGCGATGGACGTCATCCTGTCGAAGAAGGATCTGCTTCGTCTCTTCGGACGCACGGGGGGAGTCGCCGACAAGAAGAGCACGATGCCGATCCTCTCGAACGTCCTGCTCAAGACGGACGGCTCGACCCTCAAGGCCTCGGCGACCGACCTGTTCATGGCCGTCACGGCCACCGCGCAGGCCCAGGTCGCGCGGCAAGGCTCGCTCGCCGTGCCGGCCAAGGAGCTCATCGAGCGCGTGAAGGCCATGCCCGAGGGCCCGGTGCAGATCGTCGCGACGGAGGGCTCGACCGCGCTCATCAAGGCCGTCGGGCTCAAGCGCGAGTTCCGCCTGCGCGGCATGCCGGGCGAGGACTTCCCCGCGCTGCCGGCGCCGGATCCCAACGCAGAGGCCATTCACGTCTCGGCCGGGACGCTGGCCGATCTGGTGGCGCGCACGCACTTCTCGGTGAGCGCCGACGAGACGCGCCCCCACCTGAACAGCGCGCTGCTCGAGTGGGAGGGGGAGACGGCGCGCATGGTGACCACCGACGGCCACCGGCTCTCGAAGTACGAGGTCCACGCGCCGGGCGCCGCCGGCAACTTCGCGCTGCTGATGCCGCTCAAGGGGGTCGTCGAGCTTCGGCGCCTGTGCGACGAGATCAAGGCCGAGAAGGGCGACAAGGACGGCGGCATCCTCGCGCTCCTGCGCGGCGGCCCGAACGTGTTCTTCGTGCGCGAGGACTCGAGCCTCGCCATCAAGCTCGTCGACGCGCAGTTCCCCCCCTACCAGCAGGTCATCCCGCAGAAGACCGCGCACGCCGTCCACGTGCCGCGCACCGTGCTCGTCGACGTGCTCAAGGCGATGTCGGTCGCCGCGAGCGAGCGCACCGGCAGCGTGAAGATGTCGCTGACCAAGGGGGCCATGCGCGTCTCGAGCGAGAACCCCGACAGCGGCGACGGCGTCGACGAGCTGGCGGTCGAGTACGGCGGCCCGGACCTCACCATCGGCTTCAACGTCCGCTACATCCTCGACTGCCTCGGCGCCCTCGACGAGGACGAAGTCGAGCTCGGCTTCTCGGGCGAGCTCGACCCGGTGGTCGTCAAGCCCGTCTCGGCGCGCAACTTCCTCGGCATCGTCATGCCGATGCGGATCTGAGAGAGAGAAACAGGGAGGGCAAGAAGGCAAGGAGCGAGAAGGGGCCTGCCGATCGCAGGCGACGAGGCCCGCGCCGCAAGTCGTGGACGTGACGTCCTGCTGCGAGCTCGCAGCCCGCTCCGCTCCTCCTCTCCTTCCCTCCCTGTAGCCCTTCTCGTCGCGCCCGATGCCGCACTCGACGCTGGCCATTCACCGCCTCGAGGTTCGCGACTTCCGCAACCTCGCGGCGCAGGTCGTCGAGCTCGGCGCGCGCTTCAACCTGCTCGCGGGGGAGAACGGGCAGGGCAAGACCAACCTGCTCGAGGCGCTCTACGTCGCGGCGACCACGCGCAGCTTCCGCACCGCCGCGCTGGCCGAGTGCGTGCGCCACGACGCCCCATCGGCGCTCGTGCGCGCGCGCGTGCACGACGCGCGGCAGGCCGACCTCGCGCGCACGCAGAGCGTCGAGATCGCGGCGGGACGGCGGCGCGTGCAGATCGACGGCAAGCGCCCCGCGACGCTCGCCTCCTACGCGCTCGCGACGCCGATCGTGGTCTTCGAGCCGGCGAGCCTCGCGCTCTCGCAGGGGGGCGCCGCCGAGCGACGGCGGCTGCTCGACCGCGTCGCCATCCACCTCGCGGTTCGCCACGGCGGCGGCGCGGCGCTGCTCGCCGATCTCGAGCGCTACCGGCGCGCGCACGTGCACCGCAAGAAGGCCCTCGAGCGCGGCGTCGACCCGCGCGTGCTCGAGCCCTTCGAGCGCTTGATGGCCGAGCACGGGGCCAGCATCGTTCGGGCGCGCGCCGAGGCCGCGCGCGCGTTGTCGACGCGAGCCGTGCCTGGTTTCGAGGCGATCGCGAGGAGCTCGCTCGTGCTCTCGATCGACTACGCGCCGAGGGCCCCGGACGACCCTGACGCGTTCGCGAAGCTGCTCGCCGAGCGCCGCGCGCTCGACGCGCGCCGCAAGAGCGCGACGCGCGGGCCGCACCTCGACGATCTGTCGCTCCTGCTCGGCGGCCGTCCCGCGCGGCAGGTCGCCTCGCAGGGGCAGCACCGCGCCATCGTGCTCGCGCTCAAGGGGGCCGAGCTGCGCGCGATCGCCGACGCCCGCGAGGTCGAGCCGATCCTGTTGCTCGACGACGTCTCGAGCGAGCTCGACCCGAGGCGCAACGCTGCGCTGTTCGCCTTCCTGCACGCGCAGGTCGGCCAGGTCGTGCTCACGACCACCCGCCCGGAGCTCATCGAAATCGAGGCCGATCGGCGCGACTTCGAGGTCGCCTCCGGCGTGGTCCGGCCACGCTGAGCGCGCGCGGGCGTGCGCCTCGCCGGCAGGCCGCGAGTCGACGTTCAATCGGCGTAAATTTCACCGCAAATCGCTCGGCGATCGCTGGCTTCCATGCCCCGACGTGGTAGGAGGACCAGCGACGAATTCGCGGCGATTCGTAGCCTCTCGCCGCTCCCCACGAGGGTGCCCCTCCATGAGTGTTTCGAACCGTCCCGAGACGTCGAAGACCCCGAGCGACAAGCCCCAGCTCTCCCCGTCGACGGCGCCGTCCGCGGGCGACTACGTCGCGAGCAACATCCAGGTGCTCGAGGGGCTCGAGGCGGTCCGCAAGCGCCCCGGCATGTACATCGGCGATGTGCACGACGGCTCGGGCCTGCACCACCTCGTCTGGGAGGCCGTCGACAACGCCGTCGACGAGCACCTCGCGGGGCACGCCACGCGCTTCGGCGTGATCATCCACTTCGACGGCTCCGTCACCGTCGAGGACGACGGGCGCGGCATCCCGGTCGGCATGCACGAGAAGGGGGTCTCGGCCGCC
>JAJXTK010000366.1 GCA_021783935.1 Myxococcales bacterium
CGCGCCCCCCTCGGTCGCGTCCGCAGCGGGCGGCGACGCCGCGAGCATGGGGGTGCTCGCCGAGGTCGCGGTGCCGACGATCGCCTCGCCGCGCCTCGCCGCGCGCGACCCGAAGCTCGCCCCGAAGAGGCCGATCGTGAGCAGCACCCCGAGCGCGTAGACGATCGGCCGGCGCGCACGCGAGCGCCTCGGCAGCACCCCCTCCGGGAGCGTCAGGCGCGACTCGGATCGCGCAGGAGCGACGCTGCTCATCGACGTCACCAGCGCGCGCACATCGGAGTCTCTCGGCTGCTCGGGCTCGAGCGGCGCGTCGTCCTCCGACAGGCCGATCCCCGCCACCAGCGCGATAGCGTCTGCCAAGTCGCGCGCGCTCTGATAGCGGCGCTCGGGGCTCTTCGAGAGCGCCTTGTCGACGAAGGTGTCGAAGGCGCGCGGCAGCTCCGGCAGGAGCGACGTCGGGCGGGGCGGATCGGTCACGAGGATGCGCAGACCGAGCTCGGCGACGCCACCGCTGCCGAAGGGCGAGCGGCCGGTGACCATCTTGTACAGGCACGCGCCGACCCCCCAGAGATCCGAGCGCCCGTCGACCGCCGTGCACTGGATCTGCTCGGGGCTCATGTAGCCGGGCGTGCCGACCTGGGTGCCGACGCGCGTGCTCGGCTCGTCGTCCGACTCGTGCGAGGCCTTCGCGACGCCGAAGTCGAGCAGCTTCAGGAGCACCTCGTCGTCCCCCTCGGGCTGGCAGAGGAACAAGTTCGACGGCTTGACGTCTCGGTGGACGACGCCGGCGAGATGGGCCGCCTGCAGCGCGCGACAGAGTTGGATGGTGAGGTCGGCCGCGACCTCGAGCGGCAGCCGCGCCTCGCGACGCAGCCGCGCCGAGAGCGTCTCGCCGCGCAGCAGCTCCATGACGAGGAACGGCGTGGTGCCGTTCACGCCGTGGTCGATCACGCGCGCGATGTGGCGCGAGGCGTCGCCGAGCCGCGCGGCGAGCCGCGCCTCGCGCCCGAAGCGCGAGCGCGAATCGGGGTCGTGCGCCATCTGCTGGAGGAACTTGATGGCGACTTGGTGGCCGAGATCGAGGTGGCGCGCGCGCCACACCGTTCCCATCCCCCCCTCGCCGAGGCTCGCTTCGAGGACGTACTTCGCGCCGACCGTCGCCCCCGGCGCCAACGTCACCGCACCTTCGGCTTCGGCTGCGAGCGCGAGCATCCAACCTCCTCGAGGGGCCCTTCGACGCCTCTCTCGCGAGGTCTCGAGGGCCGCGGCACTGGCCGCCCGAGTAGCAAGCCGAGCGCCACGTCCGACTGCCTACGCGCGTGACGCCCCGCATCGGGACGAAGCCCCGCGCACGCGTGCGAAGCCCGCTCCGGTGCGGCGACGCTGCGACGCGCGAGCGAGCGCGCCGCGCCTGCGGCTCGTCTGGAGGCGCTCGCGCCGACGGCGCCGCGCACGCCGGCACGACGCTCGTGGCGTGCAGGTAATGGCAACGAAGCGACGCGGTGATCGGGCGACTTCCGTCGTGTAGGAAGCCCCCGCACCCCACGCGTTTCGTCGAGCGCGCCGCCGCGTCGCGCGCCGAGCGAGACGGATGCGCGTGCGTCACGGCCCGCGCCGCGCTAGTCGGTGCGCGTCATGGCCAAAGCCAAGGTCGCCATCCTCCGCACCAAGCCCGAAACGGTCCTCGAGGACTACCACCGCCTGATGAACCTCGCCGACTACCAGCAGGTGGTCGCGAAGGACGCGGACACGGCCCTCAAGGTCAACATCTCGTGGCACTTCTTCTACCCGTCGTCCTCCACCACCCCTTGGCAGCTCGACGGCGTCGTGCGCGCGATGCTGAAGGACGGCTACCGGAAGGAGCTGATCCACGCCTGCCACAACCGCACGGTCGTGATCGACGCGCACCTCGGTGAACGCGAGAACAAGCAGCTCGACGTGGTGCAGGACCACGGGCTGCGCAACGTGCACCTCTACGAAGGCGAGGAGTGGATTCACATCCGCGACGCCGTCGGCGATCTCGTCGACAAGTTCACCTGCCTCAACGAGGTCTTCCCGAAGGGCTTCGCAATCCCCAAGCGCTTCATCGGCGAGAACATCATCCACCTGCCGACCGTGAAGACGCACATCTTCACGACGACCACCGGCGCGATGAAGAACGCCTTCGGCGGCCTGCTCAACGAGCACCGCCACTGGACCCACCCGGTCATTCACGAGACGTTGGTCGACCTGTTGATGATCCAGAAGAAGATCCACCGCGGCGTCTTCGCCGTGATGGACGGCACCTTCGTCGGCGACGGGCCGGGCCCGCGCTGCATGGTCCCGCACGTGAAGAACGTGCTGCTCGCGTCGGCCGATCAGGTCGCCATCGACGCGGTCGCCGCCAAGCTCATGGGCTTCGATCCGATGAGGGACCTCAAGTTCGTGCGCATGGCCCACGAGCTGGGTCTCGGGGTCGGCGATCCGCGCGACATCGAGATCGTGGGCGACCTCGACGCGGCGAAGGAGAACTGGCACTTCGACGGCCCATTCAAGGAGATGACCTTCGCCTCGCGCAACCAGCACCGCATCTACTGGGGCCCGCTCAAGAAGCCGGTCGAGTGGTCGCTCAAGACCTGGCTCGCGCCGTGGGCGTACGTGGCGAGCGTCGCCTACCACGACGTGTTCTGGTACCCGCGCTACGCGAAGGAGAAGGTGCAGCCGATCCTCGAGAGCGACTGGGCGCGCCTGTTCGCCAACTGGGGCAAGGTGCACGCCGACGCCGAGGGGCGCGGCTTCCCCGACGTCGGCGCGGCGAGCCCGGAGCTCGTGCACATCGGCATGAAGCACTTCCTCGAGGGGGCGCGCCTGGTCGGCATGGCCGTGAAGGAGTCGCCGGAGCTGCAGGTGAAGAAGCGCGCCGGCACGGCGTACTTCGCGAACCGCGGCTGACCGAGCGCCGACGGCGCCACCACGAGGTGCGACACCTCGCACCTGGATGGGGTGCATCGGGCGAGCGGAGCGGCGCGTCCGCCCTGAGCCGAACGCGCCTGTGCGGACGCACCGCCGCGGCGTCGCGCACGCCCGTGCTATCTGTCTCTTCCATGCGTCTTCGCTCGCTTCCGCTCGCCCTCCTTCCCGCCCTCGTCGTCGCCTGCAGCGGCCCGATGCCGCAAGAGGACGTCGGCCAAGTCGAAGAGGGCATCCAGGTCTGCCCGGGGCCGACCGTCGTGCAAGGGGTCGACGTCTCGCACTACGACGGGGCGATCGACTGGACGAAGACGAAGGCCGCGGGCATCGGCTTCGCCATCATGAAGGCGACCGAGACGACAACCTACTTCGACCCCACGTTCGACACGAACTGGGCCGCGTCGAAGAAGGCCGGCGTGATCCGCGGCGCCTACCACTTCTTCCGAGCCAACGTCGATCCGATCGCGCAGGCCCAGTGGTACCTCTCCAAGGTCACCCTCGAGCCGGGCGATCTGCCCCCCACGCTCGACCTCGAGACGACCGACGGCGAGACGGGCGCGACGATCGCCGCCAACGCCATCAAGTGGCTCGACTACGTGGCCGCCAAGACCGGCATGAAGCCGCTCCTCTACAGCTCGCCGTCGTTCATCAGCGGCACGCTCGGCAGCCCCGCGGGGTTCCAGAACCACGCGACGCTCTGGGTCGCGAATTGGGGCGTCAGCTGCCCGAACGTCCCGAGCCCATTCACCAAGTGGGCAGTCTGGCAATACAGCTCGACCGGCACCGTGAATGGCATTCCATCGACGGCGGTCGATCTCGACGAGTTCGACGGGACGCTCTCCGAGCTGAAGGCGATCACCATGCAGCCCCCCGCCGCCGGCGACGCGGGCACGACCGACTCGGGCGCGGGCTCGGATGCGGGCGCGGGCACGACCGACTCGGGCGCGGGCAAAGATGCGGGGGCGGGCTCGGATGCGGGCGCGGGCACGACCGACTCGGGCGCGGGCTCGGATGCGGGGACGGCCGGCGGGGACGCGGCGACGGTCGACGCCGCCGGGGACGCGTCGGCGCTGCCGGTGCTCTCGAGCACGACGTCGTCCGGCGGGTGCACGGCGTCGGGCTCGGGCGCGGCAGGATCGAGCGGCGCGCTCGCGACGCTCGCGCTCCTCGGCGCGTTCGCCGTGCGCAGGCGCCGACGGGCGGCGTGAGCCTGCCCGGGGTGGCGCCCGATCGGGAGCGGTGCGCCCGCGCGCGACGAGCGTATGCTTGGACCCATGGCGCACGACCTTGCGAGCAAGCGGAGCTTCTTCGTCGCTTCGATGTCGCGCGCCGCCGGGCTGTGGCTCGGCCTCGCGGGGGCCGCGTCGGCGCTGATCGCGGCGTGTAACGGCGCGCAGAGCCCGGCCGCGAAGCCCGTTCCCCCGACCGAGCAACCTTCCGCGTCAGCGACGGGCGCCACCACGGGCGCCGCGTCGGGCGCCGCGTCGAGCGCCGCGTCGAGCGCCGCGACGATCACTGCGGCGACCACCGCGAGCGCGACCGCAGCGCCCCCTGCGAGCACGACCGAGCCGCCGCCGATCATGGCGAAGTACGGCGGCCCGCCGCCCATCATGACCAAGTACGGCGGCCCACCTCGGCCGCGCCCGCAGGGCGACGACGCGCTCTGAGGGGGCGATCGTGCCCCCTCGCGACTCGGCCGGCGCGCTGCGGCTCCGCGACTTCCCGAGGCTCGTGCAGCTGCGACGCGAGGCGAAGGAGCGCGCGCGGCTCTACCGCGAGCCCGATCTCACCTACTTGTTCTGGGAGAGCACGCTGCGCTGCAACCTCCGCTGCCGCCACTGCGGCTCGAGCTGCGAGGCCAAGTCGCCGCTGCGCGAGCTCGACACCAAGGAGATCCTCGGCGTGCTCGACACGATCGCCGAGGACTTCGACGCCTCGCGCATCTTCGTGTCGATCACCGGCGGCGAGCCGCTGGTGCGCAAGGACCTCTTCGAGGTCGTCGCGCACATGAGCAAGCTCGGCCTCGCCTCGTGCATCGTCACCAACGGCGTGCTCCTCGACGAGCGCAACGCCGCGCGCCTCGTCGAGGCGGGCATGCGCACGGTGTCGATCAGCGTCGACGGCCTCGCGCAGACGCACGAGGCCGTGCGCGGCAAGGGGACCTTCCGCCCGGCGATCGCGGCCCTCGGGCGCGCCCGCGCCGCAGGGATCACGACGGTGGAGGCGATCACCTGCGCCCGGCCGGCGAACCTCGCCGAGCTCGCCGACGTCGAGCGGGTGGTGCGCGAGGCGGGGGCCGACCTCTGGCGCGTGATCACCATCGATCGCATGGGCCGGCTCGCCGGCGCGGACGCTCCCGACATGTGGCTGACCCCGCCCGAGGTCCGCCGGCTATTGGACTTCGTCGAGGCGCGCCGCAGCTCGCTCGCGCGCGAGGGGCGGCAGGAGCAAGTGCGCTTCTCTTGCGGCGGCTTCCTCGGCGTGCGGCGCGAGCACGCGGTGCGACCCGAGGCGGGGCAGTGCTACGCGGGCTCGGCGGTCGCGTCGATCCTCTGCGACGGACAGGTAGGCGCCTGCCCCTCGCTCCCGCGCGCGTGGGCCGCGCAAGGCTCGGTGCGCGAGCAGCGCTTTTCGGCGATCTGGCGCGATCGCTTCGAGCGCTACCGCGACCTCTCGTGGCGCCGAAGCGGCCCTTGCGAGAGCTGCTCGTGGTTCGACACCTGCCTCGGCGGCGGCCTGCACGAGCGGCTCGTGCAACCGGACGAGTTCTGTTGGCTCGAGCGACAGGACGGGGCGTAGCGGTCACGGGCGCAGCGCGCCAGACTTCTGACCCGGTCGGCCGTCATTCCGGTGACCGGAGCCGGGATTCCGACGCCGCACTCGCCACCACCGGGATCGAGAGGGCGCGCTTCGCCGACTCCGCGCACGTCGGGCGCCGCCGGGTTGTCGACGAATTCACCGGAATCGCCTCCGCATCCCGCGGTCAACGATGTGGCTGCTTTCTCGTGCGACCCGGTAACTCGGAAGGTTGGCCGTCCGAAGTCTGGAGCGCACGCGCTGACGAGTTCTTGACCACCCAAAGCGCTCGCGCAGACTCGACGGGCGAATCGAGGGGCGCGTAGCGTCCGGTCTTGGGACTTGACGATGCGGAGCGGAGCCATGGAGCCATCAAGCACGGATTACCCCCCCCCCTGTAACAGGGGCGCATGTCGGCCACGTCAGCCAACGGAAGGGCAGGCGCCTCCGGCTTGGCGACCATCCGCCGAGGCAGCTGCTAAGGCTCGCCCGCGCCACTGCGGCGGCTCTCGGTTGCCTCTCGCTCCTCGTCGCCAGCCAGTGGCTCGCGAGCTGCGGCCCCACCCTTCCCTCGACGTGCCAAGGCTGCGGACCCGACCAGGCCAGAGACTGTTCTGGCAACTGCGTGACGCCGGTCGAGGTGGGAAGTGCGTGCTCGATCGACCCGTGCGCGCCGAACGGCCAATGCGTCTCGGGCGCCCGCTGCGTCACGTCCTATAACTTCCTCGGTGACAATGGGATGGGCGTCTGCGATCGACAGCTCGCCGTCATGCCCACCACAGCCTGCCCCTACGAGGCCGGTGGCGAAGATCCGTGCGCCTGGGGACCGGCGGGCGTCGGCTGGGAGGCCCGCGCCTTCTTCTGCTCGCCCCCCCAGTGCGGCGGCCCAAGCGTCT
>JAJXTK010000367.1 GCA_021783935.1 Myxococcales bacterium
GCTGTGTAGGTGATGCCGACGGGTGCCGGCCCTCCGAGCCACTCGGCGTACGAGAGCGAGGCGCCGATCTCGAGGTACTTCGACGCCCAGCCGACGCGCCCGCTCGCTCCGAGGCCGGCGGGCACTGAGCTGATGGCCTCGCCGTGTTGGAGGGAACGCGCGCCCGCTTCGATCGTCCCTGCGGCGGTGAGCCGCAGCGGCGTGTCGCTCGCCTCGTCGGCGGCGGAGGCGACGCGCGCGAGGGCGAGCAGGCCGAGGAGGGCGTTGGCGTGGACGAAGAGCGAGCAGAGGCGCACGGCGCAGTCGCTACCCCTTCACGCGGGCGCTGTCGGGATCGTACAGCGGCCGAATCGACGCGATCGCCGGGTACTTCTTCCCCGCGACGTCGACCTCCCAGCGCCCCGCGTCGATCCACGCCTGGGTGAGCGCGACGCGCGGATCGCCGGTGTCGATCATCGCGAGCCCGACCGCGCCGCCGAGGGTGAAGCCGTAGCTCGCCGCGCGCACGTAGCCGACCGGCGCGCCGTCGCGGTGCACCACCTCGGCGTGGAACATCAGCGGCTCGGGGTCCTTCAAGAGCACCTGCACGAGCCTGCGAGAGAGCGGCCCCTTGGCCCTCTTCGCGAGCACCGCCTCCTTGCCGACGAAGCCGCCGGGCTTGTGCAGGTCGACGGCGAAGCCGAGCCCGGCCTCGAGCACCGAGTCGGTGTTGTCGACATCATGACCGTAGTCGCGATACCCCTTCTCCATGCGAAGGCTCGCGAGCGCCTTGAGCCCCGCGTGCCGCAGGCCGAGCGCCGCGCCGGCCCTCACGATGCGGTCGTAGACGTGCACCGCCTGCTCGGTCGGGACGAACAGCTCGTAGCCGAGCTCTCCGAGGTAGGTGATGCGCGTGCACAAAACGCGGGCGAAGCCGACGTCGATCTCCCTCGCCGCCCGGAAGGGGAACGCCGCGTCGGACAGGTCGGCGCTCGAGATCGCCTGCATGAGCGCGCGCGAGCGCGGCCCCTGCACGTTGAGCTGGGCGTAGGCGGAGGTCACGTCGGCCGCGAAGGCGTGGCCGTCTTCGAAGCGCCGGCGCATGTGCGCCTCGACGTGGCGGTGCGCCGTGTCGGAGGCGACCACGAGGAAGCGATCGTCGCCGAGCTTGGTGACGGTGAGATCGGCCTCGAGCGTCCCGGCTTCATTCAGCCATTGCGTGTAGGTGATTCGCTCGGTCTCGCCGTCGACGTGATTGGCAGAGATCCAGTTCAAGAGCCGCCCGGCGTCGCGCCCCTGCACCAGGAATTTCGACATGAACGACATGTCCATGACGATGACGCCATTGCGGGTCGCCTCGTGCTCGGCCTGCCAGTAGGAGAACCAGTTCGTCCGCCCGAACGAGAGCCGATCGACCTTCGGCTCGATCCCGTGCGGCGAATACCAGTCGACCCCCTCCCAGCCGCTCACCTCGCGAAAGTACGCCCCCTCGGCGGCGAGGCGGTCGTGCAGCGGCGAGCGCTTGGCGTCACGCGCCGACTGCATCGAGTGGGTCGGGTAGTGGCACTTGTAGACCATGCCGAGCGACTCGACGGTGCGCGCGGCGCGGTAGTCGGGGTTGCTCTGGTAGCGGTGCAATCGATCGATGTGCATGCCGGTCACGTCGAGGTCCGGGCGACCATCGACGATCCAGCGCGCCATCGCGAGCCCCAGGCCGCCGCCGGTGAGGATGCCGATCGAGTTGAGCCCGGCGGCGACGAAGTAGCGGCGCACCTCCGGCGACTCTCCGAACACGGGTTTCAGGTCGGGCGTGAAGCTCTCGGGGCCGCAGAAGAACTTCCGAACGCCGGCCTCGAGCGACACCGGCACGCGCCGCATCGCCCGCTCGACGTATGGCCCCATGCGATCCCAGTCGGGGGTGATTTCGCCGAAAGAGAAGTCCTCCGGGATGCCGTCGAGCTTCCACGGGGCGCACTGGGGCTCGAAGAGGCCGATCATCAGGCCGCCGACCTCCTCGCGGTAGTAGCCGTACGACGACGGATCCTCGAGCACGGGGAAGCTGCCGGAGATGCCGGGGATCTTGTCGGTGATGAGGTAGTAGTGCTCTGCCGCCTGCAGCGGCACGTTCACGCCCGACCTCTCGGCGAGCTGGCGCGCCCACATGCCGGCGCAGTTGACGACGTACTCGGCCTCGATGTCGCCGTGGCCCGTGCGCACCCCCTTGACGGCCCCGCGCGCCGTCAGCACGTCGGTGACGGCGACCCCTTCGAGGATCGTGACGCCGCGCAGGCGCGCCCCCTTCGCGAGCGCGAGCGTCACGCCGACCGGATCGGCGCGTCCGTCCTCCTTGACGTAGAAGCCCGCGCGCAGGTCGTCGGTGCGCGCGAGCGGGAAGAGGTCGCGCACCTCGCCGGGCGACAGCTCGTGCACGTCGACGCCGCAGTGGCGATTGAAGATCGCGACGCGCCGGTACTCCTCGAGGCGGTCGTCGTCGGCCGCGACCTCGATGAAGCCGACCGGCTTGAACCCGGTCGACAGCCCCGTCTCGTCCTCGAGGCGCGCGTAGAGGTCGCGGGTGTACTTGCGTAGCTCGGTCGAGGTCTCCGAGGTCGAGCCGAACGTCACGACGAGCCCGGCCGCGTGCCAGGTCGTGCCCGAGGTCAAGCGATCGCGCTCGAGCAGCACGACGTCCTGCCAGCCGAGCTGCGCGAGGTGGTAGGCGACAGAGCAGCCGATGACCCCGCCGCCGATGACGACGACCCGGGCGCGCGAGGGGATCGAGGCGGCGGTCGGCGCGGACATGGCCCGCTACGATAGCGGGGCGCGGGCGGCCCGACGCGAACCTGGTTCGGGCAGACGGACCGGGACCACGCGAACCTGGTTCAGTCGCCTCTCGCGTTTGCACCTCGAAACGCCCCAGAATTCAGCCATTTTCGCGCCCCTTCCGAAAGATCGTTGAAGTTGAAAGTCACTTTCAGTAGACTCCTCGGCGATGGCTGCAGTCCCGTCCACCGTCGCCCTCGAGTCGAACGCCGCCCCGCTGTCGCGCCCGCGCGCGCACCTCGTCGATGCTAGCCACAGCACGCTCGACTCGTTGGCGGTCGGCGCGCGCGGGCGGGTCCGCGCGGTCGGCGGCGAGCCGGGCCTTCGTCGTCGGCTCCTCGAGATGGGGATGTGTCGGGGGGTGACCGTCGAAGTGGTGCGCCGCGCGCCGTTCGGGGATCCGATCGAGCTGCGCGTTCGCGGTTACGCGCTCTCGCTGCGCGCCGAGCAGGCCGCGCTCGTCGTCGTCTCTGTCGAAGGGTGATCCGGTGCGCGCGGCCCCGGGCCGAAAGCACGACGGCGAGGAGGAGCCTGCCCGGGCGCGCCTCGTCGCGGCGCTGGTCGGCAACCCGAACGCCGGCAAGACGACGATCTTCAACGCGCTCACGGGGATGCGTCAGAAGGTCGGCAACTACCCCGGCGTCACCGTCGACAAGCGCGTCGGTCAGGTGCGCACCGAGGGGGGCGCGGCCATCGATCTGATCGATCTCCCCGGCACCTACAGCCTCGTCACGTTGTCGCTCGACGAGCAGGTGGTGAGCGACGTGCTGCACGGCGCGCTCGCGAAGGAGCGGCGCCCCGAGGCGCTCATCGCCGTCGTCGACGCGAGCAACCTCGCGCGAAACCTCTTCCTCGTGAGCCAGCTGCTCGACCTACGGCTGCCGATGGTCGTCGCGCTCAACATGGTCGACGTCGCCGAGGCGCACGGCCGCCCGGTCGACGCGAGCGCGCTCGAGTCCGCGCTCGGCTGCCCCGTCGTCGCCGTCGTCGGGCACAGGCGCGAGCGTGTCCGCGGCCTCGGCGAGCGGCTCGTCGGCGCGCCGGTGCCGCCGGCGATCGTGCACCCGGTCGCGGAGCCGATGGCCTCGGAGGAGCGTCGGCTCGCGCGCGCCATCGCGGACGTCGACGGGCTCGACGAGGTGCAGAGCCGCATCGTCGCGCGACGGCTCTTGACCGCGGAGCCAGGGCGCGATCTCGCGCGCCTCCGCGACGGGCACCGCGCCGAGATCGAGGCCGCGCGCGCGCGGCTCGAGTCCACGGGGCTCGATCCGGCCCAAGAGGACATCGAGGCGCGCTATCGCTGGATCGACGAGGTGGTCGCGCGCGCGGTGAGGGAGCCCGAGGCGCACGCGCCTGGGCGCCGCACGACGACCGAGCGGATCGACGCGATCTTGATGCACCGCGTGCTCGGCCTGCTGGTGTTCGTCGGGATCATGACGGGGCTCTTCGCTTGCGTCTTCTGGGTCGCCAAGCCGATGCAGGACGGGGTGAAGGACGGCGCCGCGTGGCTCGGCGCGCAGCTCGCAGCCCGCATGAGCGACGGTCCCATCAAGGCGCTCGTCGTCGACGGCGTCTTCGCCGGGGTCGGCGCGGTGCTCGTGTTCGTGCCGCAGATCGCGCTCTTGTTCCTGTGCCTCGCGGCGCTCGAGGACAGCGGCTACCTCGCGCGCGCCGCGTTCCTCATGGACAAGCTGCTCTCGCGCGTGGGGCTCCACGGCAAGAGCTTCATCCCCCTGCTCAGCTCCTTCGCCTGCGCGATCCCGGGCATCCTCGCCGCGCGCACCATCGACGGCCGCCGCGATCGGCTCGCGACCATCCTCGTCGCGCCCTTCATGAGCTGCAGCGCGCGGCTGCCGGTCTACGCGCTCTTGGTGCCCGCGTGCCTGCCTGGCTCGAGCGCGCTCACCCAAGCGCTCGTGCTCTTCGGGCTCTACGCGCTCGGCATCCTCGCCGCCGTCGTCACCTCGCTGGTGCTCAAGGGGAGGCTCGCGCGCGGCGATCGCAGCGCGTTCATCCTGGAGCTGCCGAGCTACAAGCGGCCGCAGGCGCTCCAGGTGCTCTTCCAGGTGTGGACCAACACGCGCGCCTTCGTCACGCGCGCCGGCACCACGATCTTCGCGCTCAGCGTCGTGCTCTGGGCGCTGCTCTACTACCCGCGCCTGCCGAGCGAGGAGGCCGCGCGCTTTCACGACGACCGCGCGCGCAGCGCCGCGCAGATCGAGCACAGCGTCGCGGGGCGCCTCGGGCACGCGCTCGAGCCGGCGGTGCGGCCGCTCGGCTACGACTGGAAGATGGGCGTCGGTCTGGTCTCGGCCTTCGCCGCGCGCGAGGTCTTCGTCAGCACGCTCGGCATCACCTACAGCGTCGGCGCCGCGAGCGACGACACGCGCGACCTCGCCAAGGCCATGCGCCAGGAGCGCCGTCCGGACGGCACGCACGTCTGGACGCCGCTGGTCGCCGTGTCGCTGATGATCTGGTTCGTGCTCGCGATGCAGTGCATGAGCACGATGGCGGTGGTGCGACGCGAGACCGGCGGCTGGCGCTGGCCGCTCGCGCAGCTGCTCTTCATGAACGGCAGCGCCTACGTCGTCTGCCTGGCGATCTACCAGATCGGTCGCCGCTGGCTCGGGGGCTGACGTGGCCGGCTGGTGGCAGCACGCAATCGTCCTCGCGACCGCGATCGCCTGCGCGGCGGTCCTGCTCGTGCGGCGCGTGCGCGCCTTTCGCGGCGAGGGCACCCTCTGCGACGGCTGCGCGCACCAGCGCGATCCCTTGCCGGCACCCGCCAAGCCGATCCCCGTCAGCGCGCTGCTGCGGCGCAGGGATCGCGCGTCTAGCAGGCCGTTGAGAAACGGCCTGCGGAAACTGTGACCGTCAGCAGGCAGTGTCGCCGTCGCCGCCTCGAGCGACTTCGCCTTCGCGCGCTCGGAGGCGAGCTCCGAGGCGAGGGCCTCCCCCTTCGCGATCGCCTCGTCGCGCGCGCGCTGCGACAGGGCACGCTCGATGGCCGCCTGCGCCGACGCCTCGGACGCGCGATCGAGCGCTGCGTCGCGAGCGAGCAGCTCTTGCTGCAGGGCGGCGCACGTCTGCCGGTGGCGCGCGAGCTCCAACTCGAGCTGCTCGATCACCACCTCCGGCGACGCCACCTGCGCCTCCACGGTCGGCCCCTCGTCGCGCGCCTCGCCGCCGCCGAAGACGCGGCTGAGCCAGCCGGCGCGACGCTCCTCGTTGCTCACGGCTCGCCTCCCCCCTCCCGAGAGCCCGCAAGCACGCGGTTGAGGTGGCTGAGCACCAGGCCGTGCGTCGCCTTCGCCTCGCCGATCACCACGACGTTGCGCCCCTCGGCGTCGGGCCCGATCGCCATCACCGCGCCGTCGAACACCAAGAGCGCCGAGCGCGGGCGCCCGACCCCGCGCGCCTCGCCGAGGCGCGCCAGCGCGGCCGCGACCAGGTCGACCGACAAGGCCAGCCGCTGCGTCGCCGCCACATCCTCGCCGGCCTCGATCGAGACCAGCGCGCCCGCCCCATCGGTGCGCGCGACGATCCGGTCGTGCGGCTGCGCCGGCGTCTCTTCGTTCGCCATGCAGGCATGATCTCGCGCAGCGCCGATCCGCACACGTCGATGAGCTCCCACTTGCCCGTCGCCGGCGACAGCGACTCGATCGCGGCGGCGCGCTCTCGCAGCCCCATGCGGGCGATGAAGGCGAGGTTCTGCACCTTGCGGACCGACGCGTCGGGTCGGGATCCCGCCCTGAGCGCGATCGTCGCTGTTACAGCCCCCATCCCCGCCCTTCCCCCGCGGTGCGGGGGAAGGGAGATCGCGTGGCGCGAACG